>NZ_JAPCIZ010000001.1:0-184537 GCF_027707725.1 Aeromonas sp. QDB25
CATCGTTCAGATCGTTTGCAATAGACATAAAAAATCCGGAACCAGTGATTGGTTCCGGATTGTCCTACAGCAGAAGGATCGGTCAATGGATCCTTAACTGATCAGCATTGCCGGCAGTTGCCGGGCGTTTTTTTGTGGGCGCAGCACATGGCCGGGCCGGGGGATCAGATGCCGGAGCCGTCGCTCTCGCCACCTTCCTCATGCAGGCCGCACTCGCGCTTGAGGCCGAAGAAGCGGGTCTGCTCCTCGCTCATGCCGGGCTCCCACTTGGCGGTGGTGTGCACGTCGCCGACCGAGAGGTAACCCTGCTCCCACAAGGGGTGGTAGGGGAGGTCGAACTCCTTGAAGTAGTAGAAGACGTCCTTGTTGCTCCAGTCGATCACCGGCAGGAACTTGAAGCGACCGCGCTGGATGGCCAGCACCGGCAGCTTGCCCCGGCTGCCGGACTGCTCACGGCGCAGGCCCGAGAACCAGGTGCGGGCACCCAGCTCGTTCAGGGCGCGGTCCATGGGCTCCACCTTGTTGAGCTGGTTGTAACGGGTGATCCCCTCCACCCCCTGCTCCCACAGGAGGCCGAAGCGGGCCTCCTGCCAGGCCGGGCTGAGTTCGGCCCGGTAGATCTTGAGGTTGAGCGCGAGACGCTCGGTCAGCTCGTCGATGAAACGGTAGGTCTCGGGGAAGAGATAACCGGTGTCGGTGAGCACCACGGGCACGTCGGCCCGCTCGCGGCTCACCAGGTGCAGCATGAGCGCCGCCTGGATGCCGAAACTCGACGACAGCACATGCTCTCCCGGCAGGTTGGCCAGGGCCCAGCGCACCCGCTCGGGGGCGCTCATGGCGTCCAGCTCCCGGTTGAGGGGGGCCAGCGCCTCGACCTGCTCCTCCCGGCCCAGGGCCAGGAGGGCGTCGAGGTCGAGCCGGCCGTCGGCGGTGCGCACCAGCCGGGCTGTATCAGTCTGTTCAGGCTGCATAGAAGTCCCTCGCGGAGTCGATAACCGGGGCGATGATGCCGGCGCGAATGACAAAATCGCCGAAGCACTCGTCCGGGTTGCGTTCGCTCGCCCAGCGGCCGATCAGGGCGTCCAGTTCGGCCAGGATCTGCGGCTCGGTGATGTTCTCCAGATGCAGGCGCGGGATGCGGGTCCCCTCGAGGTTGCCCCCCAGGTGCAGGTTGTAGCGACCCGGCGCCTTGCCCACCAGACCCACTTCCGCCAGCATGGCGCGGCCGCAGCCGTTGGGGCAGCCGGTGACCCGGAAGATGATGGCGTCATCCGCCAGGCCGTGCTTGGCCAGCAGCCCCTCGATGTCGGTGACGAAGGCAGGCAGCATGCGCTCGGCCTCGGCCATTGCCAGGGGGCAGGTGGGCAGGGCCACACAGGCCATGGACTGCTTGCGCTGCTCGCTCACACCGTCATCCAGCAGACCGTACTGACGGGCCAGGGCTTCGATGCGGGCCTTCTCGCCGGCAGGCACGCCCGCGATGATGAGGTTCTGGTTGGCGGTGAGGCGGAAGTCCCCCTGATGCACCTTGGCGATCTCCAGCATGCCGGTTTTGAGGGGCTTGCCCGGGAAGTCCAGCAGGCGGCCGTTCTCGATAAACAGGGTCAGGTGGTGCTTGCCGTCGATCCCCTCCACCCAGCCGAAGCGATCGCCACGGCTGGTGAATTCATAGGGGTGAACCGGCCCGAACTGGATGCCGGCGCGGTTCTCCACCTCGGCCTTGAAGGCCTCTACCCCCACCCGTTCAAGGGTGTACTTGGTCTTGGCGTTCTTGCGGTTGACCCGGTTGCCCCAGTCGCGCTGGGTACTGACCACGGCGGCCGCCACCTCCAGCACGTGGGAGAGCGGAATGAAGCCAAAGTCGCTCGCTTTGCGCGGGTAGGTGGTGGTGTCACCGTGGGTCATGGCCAGACCGCCCCCCACCAGCACGTTGAAGCCCACCAGCTTGCCGTGATCGGCAATGGCCACGAAGTTGAGATCGTTGGCGTGGATGTCCACATCGTTGTGGGGCGGGATGACCACGGTTGTCTTGAATTTGCGCGGCAGGTAGTTGGAGCCCAGGATCGGCTCCTCGTCACCCCCCAGCTTCTCGCCATCCAGCCAGATCTCCACGTAGGCGCGGGTCTTGGGCAGCAGGTGCTCGGAGATCTTCTTGGCCCACTCGTAGGCCTCCTGGTGCAACTCGGACTCCACCGGGTTGCTCGTGCAGAGCACGTTGCGGTTCACGTCCCCCGCGGTGGCGATGGAGTCGATACCGGTGCTGTTGAGGGTCTGGTGCATCAGCCTGATGTCGCGCTTCAGTACTCCGTGGAACTGGAAGGTCTGGCGGGTGGTCAGGCGGATGCTGCCGTACATGCTGTGTTCTTCGGCGAACTTGTCGATCACCTGCCACTGGGCCGGGGTGATGATGCCGCCGGGCAGGCGGGCGCGCAGCATGACGTTGTGCAGGGGCTCCAGCTTCTGGGCGGCGCGCTCCGGGCGGATGTCGCGGTCATCCTGCTGATACATGCCGTGGAAGCGGATCAGCTGGAAGTTGTCGCCGTTGAAGCCGCCGGTGAGCGGGTCCTGCAGATCTTCGGCGATGGTGCCGCGCAGGAAGTTGCTCTCGCGCTTGAGGCGTTCGTTGTCAGCCAGCGGCCCTTCGACCGGTCCCGGAATAAGTTGTTTGCTCATCAATAGACATCCCTTTGATAACGTTTGGCACGACGCAATTCGCTCAGATACTCTTCTGCTTCCTCACGGCTCTTGTGGCCGTGTTCCGCAATCACTTCCAGCAGGGCTTCCTGCACATCCTTCGCCATGTGGTTGGCGTCGCCACACACATAGAAGTGAGCGCCTGCTTCCAGCCACTGGTAGAGCTCAAGCCCTGCCTCGCGCAGGCGGTCCTGCACATAAATCTTGTTGGCCTGATCCCGGCTGAAGGCCAGGGAGATCTTGGACAGCAGGCCCGATTTCACATAACGCTGCCACTCCACCTGATAGAGGAAGTCCTGGGTGAAGTGGGGATTGCCGAAGAAGAGCCAGTTCTGGCCCTCTGCCCCCTGTGCTTCCCGCTCCTGCAGGAAGGCGCGGAACGGGGCAATGCCGGTGCCCGGGCCCACCATGATGACGGGGGTGTCGGGATTGGCGGGCAGGCGGAAGTTGTCGTTGTGCTCCACGAACACCCGGACCTCGGCATCTTCCGGCAGACGGTCCGCCAGATAGGAGGAGGCGCCGCCGCTTCGCACTGTGCCATCTTCTTGGCGGTAGCGCACCACGCCGACGGTCAGGTGCACCTCTTCTTCCACCTCGCTCTGGGCGGAGGCGATGGAGTAGAGGCGGGGGGTGAGGGGGCGCAGCAGTGCGATCAGTTGATCGGCACTCAAGGAAGCCGGGAAGCGTTTCAGTACGTCCACCACCTGGGCGCTGGCCACCAGGGCGTTGACCTGGGCCTTGTCACCGGCCAGATCTTTCAGCGCCGCGTTGTCCGTGATCTCGGCGAGGCCAGTGATCAGGCCCCCGTGCAACCGGGTCAGCTCGTAGTGACGGGTCAGCGCCTCGCGCAGGCTGCCATGGGGGGTGGCCTCGTCACCGGTCAGATCGGTCAGGGCCAGCACTTCCCCCACGAGATCGGCGTCGTTGTCGAACCAGATGCCGAGCGCGTCCCCCGGTTGATAGGTGATGCCGGACTCTTCCAGGTTGATCTCGATGTGACGGATGTCCTTGGTGGAGTCGCGGCCGGTGATCTTCTGGTTCACCGAGAGTCTGGCCGGGAAGGGGTTCTCCTTGTTGTACTGGCTGTGGCCGACGGCGGCCTGCACCGAGCCCGCCACGCTGGCAGTCGCGGCGCCGGCAGAGAGGGTGGCGGCGACCGCCGCAACGGCCTGCTCGCCCCAGGCCCTGGCAGCATCCTGATAATCCACATCGAGGCTAGCTAGCTCATGGATGCGCTCTGCCCCTGCCTTGGCGAGGAAGCCATCGAAATCCTTGCCGGTCTGGCAGAAGAACTCATAGGAGCTGTCACCCAGCCCCAGCACGGCAAACTTGAGCCCTTCCAGCTTGCCGACCTTGCCCTTCTTGAGCTGCTCGAACAGATCGACGGCACTCTCGGGGGGCTCCCCCTCCCCGTAAGTGCTCACTACCACCAGCAGGTGGCTCTCTTTCTTGAGCTGCTTGGGTTTGTAGTCCGCCATGGAGGTGAGGGTCACCGGCAGGCCGCGGGCCTCGGCCTGGGCCTTGATGGCGCTGGCCACGCCCTTGGCATTCCCGGTCTGGGAGCCGTAGAGAATGGTCAGGCTGCCGCCGGGAGCAGCGACTTCTACGCCTGCGCTCGCCACGGGTTGGACGCCCGCCTGGGAGAGGCCGTAGAGATAACCGCTGACCCAGGCCAGTTGCTGGGTATTGAGGGTGGTGAGAACTTGGTTGAGCTGGCGCTGCTGTTCGTCAGAGAGCGGGCTCAGGGTGGGGGCTGTCAATGGCATCACACATGTCTTCCATGGTCTGATTTTTGGTCAGGGTAAGGGGTGTAATGAATAACAACAAAGAATAAAAATATCTTCTTTATGCGATTTATGAATTTATAAAGCCAAAATCCATCTCAGCCCCGGGGGGCCCGTGATATAAAAATGGCCTTGCCGAGCCCCCTGTCCCGGGGATCTCTCATGCCCCAAGGAGCAACCATGTCCCGTCTCTATCATGTCAACGCCTTCAGCCATCACCCCTTCGGAGGCAACCCCGCCGTGGTGGTGCTGGGGGAAGCGCGGCCCGACGCCGAGCTGCAGGCCATGGCAGCGGAGTTCAACCTCTCTGAGAGCGCCTTTCTGACCCAACTGGGGGAGGGGCATTACGGGTTGCGCTGGTTCACCCCGCAAGTGGAGGTGGACTTGTGCGGCCATGGTACCCTGGCGGCGGCCCATGTGCTGTGGCAGACGGGGGCGGTGTCGGGGGAGCTCCCCATCCGCTTCGCGACCCGCAGCGGTGAGTTGGTGGCCCGGCGGGAAGGGGAGTGGATCTGGCTCGATTTTCCGCGCATTGTCCTGGCGCCCCTCGAGCTGGACCCTGCCTATGGGGCTGCTCTTGGCTGCCAGCCGCTGCAAACCCTGGCGGCCGGCGCCAAGTTCTTGCTGGAGCTGGCCAGCGAGGAGGCGGTCCGCGCGCTCACCCCCGATTTTCACGCCCTGCGGGCGCTGCCGGGCCGGGGGATCATGGTGACGGCACTATCGAGCCGGGGAGAGGACGACTTCGTCTCCCGCTATTTCGCCCCCTGGGTCGGAGTAGACGAGGATCCGGTGACCGGCTCCAACCACTGCGCCCTGGTGCCCTTCTGGGCCGAGCGGCTCGGCAAGCAGCAGCTGCGGGCCCGCCAGATCTCGGCCCGGGGCGGGGATCTCAGGCTGGAATTGCAGGAGGAACGGGGGCTGATGGCGGGCCGGGCACTGACCCTGTGGCAGGGGGAGTGGCTGCTGCCGCCTGGCGTACCAGCGGACCGCTGACCGCTCGTCACGGTGTGAGTTCTGCATAAAAAAACGCCCCGCAATTGCGGGGCGTTTTGATTGCCATGGACGGCAGCGTTTTGCTGCGGCCCTGTTTCTGCGGCTCTTACTTTTGTGGACGCAAGGCCGGGAACAGAATGACGTCGCGGATGGTGTGGCTGTTGGTGAACAGCATCACCAGACGGTCGATACCGATGCCCTGACCGGCAGTCGGCGGCAGACCGTGTTCCAGTGCGGTCACGAAGTCGGCGTCGTAGAACATGGCTTCGTCGTCCCCTGCGGCTTTCTGGTCAACTTGAGCCTGGAAGCGCTCGGCCTGATCTTCTGCATCGTTCAGCTCGGAGAAGCCGTTGGCCAGCTCGCGGCCGCCGATGAAGAACTCGAAGCGGTCGGTGACGTCCGGGTTCTGGTCGTTGCGACGGGCCAGCGGGGAGACGGCGGCCGGGTACTCGGTGATGAAGGTCGGTTGCAGCAGCATGTGTTCCACGGTCTCTTCGAAGATCGCGGTGATCACGTGGCCCAGCTCCCAGCTCTTCATCAGTTCGATCTTCAGACCCTTGGCGACGGCGGTGGCCTTCTCAAGAGTGGCCAGATCGTCACGGGTCACACCCGGGTTGTACTTCAGGATGGAGTCGACCATGGAGAGGCGCTGGAACGGCTGACCGAAATCGATGGTCAGGCCCTCTTCGCCCTCTTTGGCGTAACGGATCCTGGTGTCGCCCAGGATGTCCTGTGCCAGGGTGCGCAGCATCTCTTCGGTGAGATCCATCAAATCGATGTAATCGGCGTAGGCCATATAGAACTCGAGCATGGTGAACTCGGGGTTATGGCGAACGGAGATACCTTCGTTGCGGAAGTTGCGGTTGATCTCGTAGACACGCTCGAAACCACCGACCACCAGACGCTTCAGATAGAGTTCCGGAGCGATACGCAGGTACATGTCGATGTCCAGCGCATTGTGGTGGGTGATGAAGGGACGTGCGGAGGCGCCACCCGGGATGACTTGCATCATGGGGGTTTCCACTTCCATGAAGCGCTTGTCATTCAGGAAC
This sequence comes from Aeromonas sp. QDB25, assembly GCF_027707725.1. Taxonomy (NCBI): domain Bacteria; kingdom Pseudomonadati; phylum Pseudomonadota; class Gammaproteobacteria; order Aeromonadales; family Aeromonadaceae; genus Aeromonas; species Aeromonas sp. QDB25. Next base: position 6,524 of record NZ_JAPCIZ010000001.1, read on the forward strand.
TTGCGAATGCCGGCCACCACCTTGGTGCGGGTCACGAAGGTCTTGCGGGACTCTTCGTTGGCGATCAGGTCCAGATAACGCTGACGGCAGCGAGCTTCCTGGTCGGTCAGACCCTTGTGCTTCTCGGGCAGCGGGCGCAGGGCCTTGGTCAGCAGGCGGATGGTGGAGACGTGTACGGAGAGCTCACCGGCGTTGGTGCGGAACAGGGTGCCCTCGACACCGACGATGTCACCCAGATCCCACTTCTTGAACTGCTCGTTGTAGAAGCCTTCCGGCAGGTCGTCACGGGTCACGTAGATCTGGATCTTGCCAGCCATGTCCTGCAGGGTCGCGAAAGACGCCTTGCCCATGATCCGGCGGGTCATGATGCGACCGGCAATCTTCACCTGTTTACCCAGGGCGACCAGCTCGTCATTGCTCTTGTCGCCGAATTCGGCGTGCAGATCGCCGGAGAGGCTGTCACGACGGAAATCGTTGGGGAAGGGGTTGCCCTGGGCGCGCAAGGCGGCCAGCTTGGAGCGACGCTCAAGCATCTCGTTGTTCAGTTCGAGAGTCTGGTCGACTTCCGGGGTGGTGGTTTGTTCAGACATGGTGATTCCTGCTGCTCTGTTTACAGGCCTGATTTCAGGCTGGCTTCGATAAACTTGTCCAAGTCGCCGTCGAGTACCGATTGGGTATTGCGGGTTTCGACGCCGGTGCGCAGATCCTTGATACGGGAATCATCCAGTACGTAGGAGCGGATCTGGCTGCCCCAGCCGATGTCGGACTTGGTCTCTTCGAGGGCTTGCTTCTCAGCGTTCTGCTTTTGAATTTCCAGCTCGTAGAGCTTGGCCTTCAACTGCTTCATACACTGATCTTTGTTCTTGTGCTGGGAACGGTCGTTCTGGCACTGCACCACCACGCCGGTCGGCACGTGGGTGATACGCACCGCGGACTCGGTCCGGTTGACGTGCTGACCACCGGCACCGGAGGCGCGGTAGACGTCGATGCGAAGATCAGCCGGGTTGATCTCGATCTCGATGTCATCATCGATCTCGGGGTAGACGAACACGGAGCAGAACGAGGTGTGGCGACGGCCGCCGGAATCGAACGGCGACTTGCGTACCAGACGGTGCACGCCGGTCTCGGTGCGCAGCCAGCCGAAGGCATACTCGCCGGTGAACTTGATGGTGGCGGACTTGATGCCGGCCACGTCGCCCTCGGAGCATTCGATGAGCTCGGGCTTGTAGCCGTGGGCATCGCCCCAGCGCAGGTACATGCGCAGCACCATGTTGGCCCAGTCCTGGGCCTCGGTGCCACCGGAACCGGACTGGATGTCGATGTAGCAGTCGGAACCGTCGTGCTGACCGGAGAACATGCGACGGAACTCGAGATCCACCAGCTTGGCCTCCAGCTCGTCCGCTTCGACCACGGCTTCGTTGAAGGTCTCTTCGTCTTCGCCTTCGACGGCCAGGCTGACCAGCATCTCGACGTCATCGACGCCCTGGGTCAGGGTATCGATGGTGCTGACGACGTTCTCCAGGGAGACGCGCTCCTTGCCCAGCGCCTGTGCGCGCTCGGGTTCGTTCCAGACATCCGGCTGTTCCAGCTCGGCATTGACCTCTTCTAGACGCTCTTTCTTGGCGTCATAGTCAAAGGTACCCCCTAAGCAGCTCGGTCCTCTCAGACAGCTCCTTAAGCTTGTTTAATACAGGATTGACTTCAAACATCGTGAAAACTCTCGGGGTCGATGTGATTTAAAAACGGGATATTCTAGCCAATTGCAGAAGGAATAAACAGGGTTGGCTGGCCCCGCTCTTTTTCCTGCTCCAATTTTCCGCAGCATTTTTAAAATTTCCGCGTAAAATATCGTCACTCACGCCATTCTCCGCTTCAGTTTTGCGCAGATTGGCCGCTAACAACACACAGTGCCACGCACTCCCGATTGATCCTGTTCCCGACCCCCACAAGAAGAAAACACGATGAAAAACCTATCACTCAAGCAGAAGATACTGTTGTCTGTGGTCATCGCCTTGTCACTGGTGATCCTGCTGCTCTCCTGGCAGAGCTACACCAGCCAGAAGTCCATGCTGCTGCAAGGCAGTCAGGAACAGGTGCAGCGCCTTGGCAGCCAGCAGGCCGCCAGCGTCAGCGACTGGCTTGCCGCCCGTCGTGACGTCATCCAGGCCCTTGGCAACAAGGCCGGTGCCGAGCCCCTCAACGCCCTGCAACAGGCCCAGGTGTCCGGCCGTTTCCAGCTCACCTATTTTGGTGAGGGCAGTGGCAAGATGAACGACTCCGACCCCTCCATCAACCGCGACGGTTACGATCCCCGCTCCCGTGGCTGGTATCAGGAAGCCATGGCCAAGGGCGGCATGATCGTCACCAAACCCTACCTCGACGTGGCCTACAACATTCTGGTGGTGACCCTGGCCCAGCCTGCCCAGGGCGGCGTGGTGGGGGGGGATCTCTCCATTGCCTCCCTGGTGGATGACATCACCAAGATGAAGCTGCCTGCGGACGGCTTCGCCATCCTGATGCACAAGGATGGCACCGTCATCGCCTACAAGGATGCGGCCAAGGCGATGAAGCCAGCCAGCGAGATCGACAACGATCTGACCAATGCCCTGATCGAGCAGAGCAAGGCGAGCAACAGCCTGGTGCCTGCTTTCTTCGACAACGAGGGGCGTGACAAGCTGCTGTGGGCGACGGACATTCCGGACACCGACTGGGAGCTGGTGCTGGTACTGGACAAGAGCACCCTGGAGGCGCCGCTCTCCTCCCTGCTGATGACCCAGCTCGGCCTGGCCCTGCTGGTGCTGGTGGGCAGCATTCTCGCCATCTCCTGGCTGGTCAGCCTGCTGCTCGGCCCCCTCACCAAGGTGTCCCAGGCCCTGGCCCGCATCGCCGACGGTAACGGCGATCTGACCCAGCGCATCAAGATCGACGCCAATGACGAAGTGGGCCAGCTCGCCGGCAGCTTCAACCGCTTCGTGGGCAGCCAGCATCAGCTCATCGCCAACATCCGTCAGCTTGCCAACGAGCTGAACGCCGATGCCGAACGCAGTCTGGTGACCAACCAGGCCGCGGTGGAAGAGCTGCAACGCCAGCAACAGGAGGTGACCATGGTCGCCACCGCCGTCACCGAGATGGCGAGTGCCACCATGGAGATCGCGGGCAACGCCGAGAACACCGCTGCCGCCGCCCAGCAATCCGCCCAGAGCAGTGAACAGGGCAAGATCCTGGTGAACCAGACTCGCCAGTCCATCAACAATCTGGCCGAGGAAGTGGGGCAGGCGACCGGCGTCATCGGTGAGCTGAGCCGTCACGCCCAGGCCATCTCCGGCATCCTCTCCACCATCCAGGGCATCGCCGAGCAGACCAACCTGCTGGCGCTGAACGCGGCCATCGAAGCGGCCCGTGCCGGCGAACAGGGTCGCGGTTTCGCCGTGGTGGCGGACGAGGTGCGGGTGCTGTCGCGCCGTACCCAGGATTCCACTCAGGAGATCCAGTCCACCATCGAAACCCTGCAACAGACCACGGCCCGCGCGGTGAGCCTGATGCAGACCAGCCAGGGGCTGGCGGACAACAGCGTGAAGGATGCTGACGCTGCCGCTGCGGCTCTGGAGGAGATCACCCAGGCCGTCAGCCTCATCTCCGACATGGCGGGCCAGATCGCCACCGCCGCCGAGGAGCAGACCCAGGTGACCGGTGAAATCACCCAGAACACCACCGCCATCAAGGATGTGAGCGACGAGATCACCGCTTCCGCCATGCGCGACCTGGATCAGGCGCACAACCTCAAGGGGCGTGCTACCAACCTGAACCAGCAGGTGTCGACCTTTATTTTGTAAGGAAGGTCAGGCCGCAGTCCTACCTACCGTGGCGTCAGTAAAAAGCCCCGCACCTTGGTGCGGGGCTTTTTGTTGCCTGTCGTCGGCCCGTTGGTGGGGGTCGGGGCAGCGTCCAGGGACCAGCAAGCAAAGAGCCCACCGCAAGGTGGGCTCTGTCATACGGGGCCTGCGTCCGGGATCACAGGAAGGGCAGGGCCAGGAACAGCTTGATCACCACGGCGTTGATGATGTCGATGAAGAAGGCACCGACCATGGGCACCACCAGGAAGGCCAGGTGGGAGGGGCCAAAGCGCTGGGTGATGGCCTGCATGTTGGCAATGGCAGTGGGGGTGGCGCCGAGGCCGAAGCCGCAGTGACCCGCTGCCAGCACGGCCGCATCATAGTTGCGCCCCATGACCCGGAAGGTGACGAAGATGGCGTAGAGCGCCATGGCTACCGTCTGCACGGCCAGCAGGATGAAGATGGGCAGGGCCAGGCTTGCCAGCTCCCACAGCTTGAGGCTCATCAGCGCCATGGCGAGGAAGAGCGACAGGCTGACGTTGCCGAGCAGGGAGACCTCACGGTCGCTCACTTCGTGCCAGTTGAGCAGGGTGAGCAGATTGCGCAGCAGCACGCCGACAAAGAGCACGCAGACGAAGATCGGCAACTCGAAGACGCCGCCCTTGAGGTAGAGGGCCAGCATTTCGCCCCCTTTCAGGCTGATGGCGATGAGTGCCAGGGTCTCGATCAGGCTGAAGGTGGTGATCGGGCGCTCCATGTCCGGCATCTCGAAGCCCTGGGGGGCGCCGTCACGGTTGTGCTCCTCACCGGGCACCTGCACCTTCTTCACCAGATAACGGGCCACCGGGCCGCCGATGAGGCCCCCCAGCACCAGGCCGAAGGTGGCACAGGCAATCGCCAGCTCGGCGGCGGATTGCACGCCGTACTTCTCGGTGAAGATGGAGCCCCAGGCCGCCCCGGTGCCGTGGCCGCCGGAGAGGGTGATGGAGCCGGCCAGCAGCCCCATGTGGGGATCCAGCCCCAGCAGGGTGGCCAGACCCACCCCCAGGCTGTTCTGCACCAGCAGCAGGCCGGTGACCACCAGCAGGAAGGTGGCCACCGCCTTGCCGCCGCGCTTGAGGCTGCCCAGATCGGCGGAGAGGCCGATGGAGGCGAAGAAGGTCAGCATCAGGGCCGTCTGCAGGCTGGTATCAAATTGCAGTTCGATCTGCAGGGTGGAACGCAGCACCAGCAGCACCAGGGCAACCACCAGACCACCGGCCACGGGTTTGGGGATGTTGAAAGTGCGCAGGGGTCCTATCTTGTTGACCAGCAGGCGGCCAAGCAGCAGCACCAGGGTCGCGGCGACCAGGGTGGCGTAGGCATCAAGTTGTAGCATTCAGTGCTCCCATGTTGATCGGCTGTGTCTTTGGCGAGAAAGACTCACGGATCCAGCCGGGATGAAACAGAGTGGCGAACGCGCCAGTGACAGAGGGGCCGCAGCCCCGTCCCTCTGTAAAAGAGGGGGTCGACACGAGCCCGTGTTCGTCGGGCGTCCAGATGAGATTTGTGAAAGATCCGCCGGATACTAGCAAAAAACACCAAGTTCATCCACATATGTCACATTAATGATTAAAGCGTGGTGTTAACATGGCATTTAAAACTGTCTCGCCGAGTGTGCTCCGGATCGCAACAATGCTGCTGCGGCTGTCATTTGCAGCGGCACTCTCTATAATTCGCCCGGTTCCGCCCCCACGGGAGGACACAGACCCTCAAGAGGTCTGCTGATGACCGATATTGAGCCCGCCCGCACCATCTGAAGGACGGGGGCTGTATCGGTTGAGCCCTGTTTGATTTGCCGGTTTCCAGTCCAGAGAGAGGAGAGGGTGTGAAGAAGTCCATCTACATTGCCTACACAGGCGGCACCATAGGGATGCAGCGTTCCGACCACGGTTATGTACCGATGGCGGGCTTCATGGAGGACTGTCTGGCACGGATGCCCGAGTTCCATCGACCGGAAATGCCCGATTACCATATCCACGAATATGCCCCCCTCATCGACTCTTCCGACATGACGCCGGCAGACTGGCAGCGCATCGCCGAGGATATCAAGAGCAACTACGACAAGTACGACGGTTTCGTCATTCTGCACGGCACCGACACCATGTCGTTCACCGCGTCTGCGCTCTCCTTCATGCTCGAAGATCTGCACAAGCCGGTCATCATCACCGGCTCCCAGATCCCCTTGGCTGAGCTGCGCTCGGACGGTCAGCAGAACCTGCTCAACGCCCTCTATATCGCGGCCAACTACCCGATCCACGAGGTGACGCTTTTCTTCAACAATCAGCTCTATCGCGGCAACCGCAGCAAGAAGGTGCACGCCGACGGCTTCCACGCCTTCGACTCGCCCAACTACCCGCCCCTGCTCAATGCCGGTATCGCCATCTCCCTGGAGGCAGGTGAGCTGGGCGTGCCGTGCGATCGCCCCCTGGTGCTGCACGACATCACCCCCCAGCCCATCGGGGTGGTGACCCTCTATCCGGGGATATCGGCGGAGGTGATAGCGAACATCCTGCAACAGCCGGTGCGTGCGCTGATCCTGCTCTCCTTCGGGGTGGGCAATGCGCCCCAGAACCCGGCCATGCTGGCGCTGCTCTCCGAGGCATCTGCCCGGGGCGTCATCATCGTCAACCTGAGCCAGTGCCTGCACGGCAAGGTCAACATGGGGGGCTATGCCACCGGCAACGCCCTCTCCCGTGCGGGAGTCATCTCGGGCTTTGACATGACCGCCGAGGCGGCGCTCACCAAGCTGCACTTCCTGCTGAGCCAGGATCTGCCGGCGCCGCGCATCCGCGAGCTGATGCAGCAGTCTCTGCGGGGTGAACTGACCCCCTGACTTTCCCTCTCACCCTAACCCTCTCCCAGCGGGAGAGGGGATAGATCGAGGTGGCGAGGTTTGCCATGAAGATCGCCGGCAGGTGGCCCGCTGACTGCTCGCAGGTGCGTGCCAGCTCCCTTCTCCCCTGGTGGGAGAAGGGCCGGGGATGAGGGGGATGAGTCATCCTGCATAGAGAGGAAAAAAGAGGGGAGCCATTATGGCTCCCCTCTTTCGTTTCGTTACCGCGATAGGTGACGTGCGGCCTGCCTCAGTGGCTAAGGTCGACCCGTACTATCTCTTCCTCGTCGCGATACTGACGCTTGAGCTCGCTCTTGCTCTTCATCACGATCTCGCCGTCACGGCCGATGTTCATGTGCTCGGGGTTCTCAAGGTGCATCGCCTGCCAGGCCATCACGGCCTGCAGGGAAGTGGCCTTCTGCTCCTCGGTGAGGGGCTTGCCATCCGGCCATTTGCCGAGCTCGACCGCAGTCTTGAGCCGCTCGTACACCTCTTTGGGCATCTGCGCTATCGCTTGTTGAAACGTCACTTGCTGAGACGACATCCGGCCTCTCCTTAAAAATTGAGCCATGAACACGGGTTCCGGCGGGCAGATCCTGTCGGACTATACCGGTAGATCCTGGCGGACTACGCCAGCCATCTGCTCCATCACCCGCACGACCTGACAACTGTACCCGAACTCGTTGTCATACCACACGTAGAGCACGCAGTGATCCCCCTCGGCGATGGTGGCCTGGGAGTCGACGATGCCCGCAAAACGGGAGCCCACCATGTCGGAGGAGACCAGCTCGGTGCTGGCGCTGAAGTCGATCTGGCGATGCAGGGCCGAGCTCAGCGCCATCTGCTGCAGATAGGCGTTGAGGCTCTCCCGATCGGTGGTCTGTTCCAGCGACAGGTTGATGATGGCCAGGGACACGTTGGGTGTGGGCACCCGGATGGCGTTGCCGGTCAACTTGCCCTTGAGCTCCGGCAGCGCCTTGGCCACCGCCTTGGCGGCACCGGTGCTGGTCATCACCATATTGAGGGCTGCGCTGCGACCGCGGCGCTCGCCTTTGTGATAGTTGTCGATGAGGTTCTGATCGTTGGTATAGGAGTGGACCGTCTCCACGTGGCCGTGGCGGATGCCGTACTTGTCCTGCATCACCTTGAGCACCGGGGTGATGGCGTTGGTGGTGCAAGAGGCGGCGGAGACTATCTTGTCATCCGGACCTATCACCTCGTGGTTGACCCCGAACACCACGTTCTTCATCTCCCCCTTGCCGGGGGCGGTCAGCAGTACCCGGGCGGCGCCGCGGGCCTTGAGGTGCTCGGACAGGCCCGCCTCGTCACGCCAGACGCCGGTGTTGTCAACGATCAGCGCATTGTCGATGCCGTAGGCGGTGTAGTCGATGTCGGCCGGGCTGTTGGCGTAGATCACCTGGATGAAGGTGCCATTGGCGATGATGGCGCTGCGTTCCACATCCACCTCGATGGAGCCGTTGAAGGGGCCGTGCACCGAATCGCGGCGCAGCAGGCTGGCACGCTTCTCCAGATCCCCGTCGCGACCGCCGCGCACCACGATGGCGCGCAGGCGCAGGGAGTTGGCGGCGCCGGTGCGCTCGATGAGCAGACGGGCCAGCAGGCGGCCGATGCGACCGAAGCCGTAGAGCACCACGTCGGTAGGGGCGGGCACGGCACTGCGGTTCAGGGCCGGTGCCAGCTTGGCGCGCAGATAGTCCTCGATGCCGGCTTCATCCTGGTGATCCTGCCAGTAGCCCACGGCCAGTTTGCCGAGATCGACTTCGGCGGCGGTCGGGTTCAGGGCCAGGATGGCTTGCAGCAGGGGAAAGCTCTGTTGGATAGGGAGGGGGGCTCCCTGGTGGCGGCGAACGACCCGGTGGGCCTTGAGGATATCGATGGTGGAGGCGTTTTGCAGGGGGCGTCCGTAGAGGGTGATCTCTATCCCTTGCTGTCGGTAGAGGCGACCTATCAAGGGTTGCATGGCTTCGGCGAGCTCCTGGCTCTCCTGCCACGCCTGCAAGTAGTGCTCGTGGGTCATTAACCAGATCCTTTTATTTCACGTTGTTGAAGCAAGTTGCCTGGGCAAATTGAAATTCGTCGAAGGCAGATCAGTGTAGGGCTGATGGTTTCGTTATATTATTCTGCAATCGCGGCCTTATACGGCGCGCGTATTGTAATGGATATGTAGCCTGTTTGCTAGTTGGCGGTGGCCGGTGCGGGTTGCGATTGTTATCAACCAGATGTGAACCATGACCCTATTCTCACAGCGTCCGTTACTGCTTTCCCTCGCTTGTTGCCTGACGTTGACGGCCTGCGACGACGACAGGATCCACAACATTTGCTCCCAATATCCCGCCCTGTGCGCGGACCTGGTGGACGATGGCTGGTGTCGCTATGAGCGCAGCGATGTCATTCGCGGTCGTTACTATCTCCAGGAAGAGGGGACGGACAGGCGCAAGTACGATCTGATGCGCGGCCTGGAGCGTTATCTGCAATGCGCCGAGCACTCCACCAACATCGAGTACAAGCGGGCCAGGGAGCAGAAGAGCCCCAGAGTGGAAGGGATGCTGGCCGCCGGCCGTCAACTGGAGCAACTGGATGCACAGACCCGGGGCTCCCGGGATCCCTACCTGCTGCTCTGGCACTGGACCAACAACACCAGCCCCGAGGCCCGCGCCAGCTTCCTCGCGCAGGAGGGGACGCCGAGCCTCGAGGAGCCCGAGCTGCAACTGGCGCTCGGCGGCATTTATGCCAAGAGCGAGCCCGAGAAGGCCATCAGGCTGATGCACCATGCGCTCTCTCTCTATCGGGAGGGGGACAAGGTCAACAGCCGGATCCTCACCGCCCTCAGCACCCTCTACATGGGGCAGAAGCGATTTGATCAGGCCTATCTGTGGGGCAAGGTGAGCGAGTCATTCCAGGAGAGCCCCGAGGTCTCCGCCACCCGGCTCGGCATTTACCATGCCATCGGCAAGGAGGAGCAGGAGACGCTGGACGACCAGGCGGCCACCATCGTCGATGCACTCAGGCAGGGGAGCTACCGCACACCATGAATCCGACCCTGTCAGAAGCCCGGGAATGGGCCCATCCCTTCGATATCCGTCTCGTGCACGGCCAGATCCGCGGCGAGGACAGGGTGCTTGAACGGGCCACGGTGAGGGCCGTGGTGATGCGTGGTGATCGACTGCTGCTGGTGCACTCCAGCGTCAACGGGGATCTCATGTTCCCCGGTGGCGGCATCGAGCACGGGGAGGCGCACGATGCGGCCCTGGCCCGGGAGCTGCGGGAAGAGTGTGGCGCCGAGCTGGTGGCCGTGGGCCCCCTGCTGGGAGAGACCCGGGAGTATCGTGTCGCGCGCGAGCCGGATTACGATGCCTACTGCATCCGATCGTCCTATTACCTCTGCCGGGTCGGGGAGCACTGGAGTGCGCCGCGCCCCCAGCCCTACGAAATCCGCCTCGGCTTCACGCCGGGCTGGTTCCCCCTGGCCGAGGCACTGCAAACCAACAAGACCCAGCTGGCGGGTCCCTGTCCCCAGTGGACGGCGCGAGAGACCCGGGTGCTGGCAGAGTTGCACCGCTGGCAAGCGTCCGGCTTGCTGACCTGACAAGGCCGCTTGCCCCATAAAAAAACCGCCTGTCGGCGGTTTTTTTATGGCTGTCCCCGGCGTCAGGGGAGACAGACCGGGCAGAAGGCGTAGGTGCCCTGGGGATCGTTGAAGCGGGTCAGCGGGTCCAGAGTGCGGTTCATCTCCAGCAGCGCCTTGCCAAGCCCGGCGGGCAGCCAGCTTTGCAGGTGCGGGGCCAGCGCCTGGGCGCTGCTGTCAAACAGCTCGCGCAGGAACTTGTCCCTGGCCGACTCTTCCGGTGCGATGGGGGTGACCTGCCAACTTTTGAGGTTGGCGAGATCGGCGGCCGCCTTGAGGGCGTCATCCAGATTGCCGAACTCGTCCACCAGCCCCAGTGCCTTGGCATCCTGCCCGGTCCAGACCCGGCCTTCGGCGGCTTTTTCCGCCTCTTCCGGGCTAAGGCCCCGGCCCTTGCCCACCAGGCCGACAAAGCGCTGATAGGTGTCTTCCACGCTCAGTTGAATGGCTTCACCCACGTGATCCGGCAGGGCACGGGTCAGCCCGACCCCCACGAAGTCGGTGGTGCCGACGCCGTCGGTGTGTACCCCGTACTGGGAGAGCGCCTTGTCGATGGTGGCGAACATGCCGAACACCCCGATGGAACCGGTAAGGGTGGTGGGGGAGGCGAAGATCTTGTCCGCATCGGCGGAGATCCAGTAGCCACCGGAGGCGGCGTAGCTGCCCATGGAGATGACCACCGGCTTGCCCGCCTGTTTCAGGGCCAGCAATTCGGCGCGGATCTGCTCGGCGGCGAAGGCGCTGCCGCCCGGGCTGTCCACTCGCAGCACCACGGCTTTCACCTGATCGTCACGGCGGGCCTCGGCCAGCAGATCGGCAAGGCTGTCGCCACCGATGGTGCCGGCAGGCTGGACGCCATCCATAATGGCGCCGCTGGCGGTGATGAGGCCTACCTCATCCTTGCCGCTCTGGGGGTACTGCTCCGGGATGGCGGCCAGATACTCTTTCAGGCCCACGCCCTTCCAGCCGTGATCATCGGCCTCGCCCACTTCCTTGATCACCGCCTGGGTCATTTCGTCGCGGGTGGCGAGCTGATCCACCAGACCGTTGTCGAGGGCGTAGCTGGCCGCATTGCCGCCGGCCTTGCGCAGCAGTTCGAGGAAGTGATCCTTATTCGGTGCCACGGCATCAGGCTCGATCTCCCGCTGCTCCGCCACGTCGGCCACATAGGATTGCCACAGCTGATCCAGCCAGCGCTGGTTCGCCTCCTTGCTCTCGGGGGACATCTCGTCCCGGGTGTAGGGCTCGACGAAGGACTTGTAGGTGCCGACCTTGAAGACGTGCGGGGTGATGTTGAGCTTCTCCAGTGCCGACTTGAAGTAGGTCTGGTAGACACCCAGCCCCTCGATCACCACGGCACCACTCTGGTTGAGTAGCACGTGGTCTGCGTGGGCGGCGAGCAGATAGGCCCCCTGGCTGTAGTAGTCCGCCATGGCGATGACCGGCTTGCCGCTCTCCTTGAAGGCGTCGATGGCGGCCGTCACCTCCTGCAGTTTGGAGAGGCTGGCCCCTTGCAGACCCTGGGGCTTGATCACCAGCGCCTTGATGCGATCGTCATTCCCCGCGCTCTTGATGGCCCACAGCAGATCGGAGAGGACGATTTCGCTTGGCTGCTCGTCCCCCTTGTCCATTTGCCTGAGCAGTTGCACCGTGGGATCGGTCTGGGTGCGCTGTTCTACCAGCACACCGGAGAGATTGAGGGTGAGCGCCCCCTCGATGGGGGTGCTTGGGGTCTCGCTCTGGCTGACGCTGAAGACAATGACCAGCACGACGAGAAGAAACAGCAGGTTGACCAGCATCAAGCGGGTAAAGTTGAGCAGGCGCCAGAGGCTGCGAAAGAGCCATCCCAGACCTTTGAAAATAGACATAGCTGCGTTGTCGCCCTGTTAATGGGTTGAGAGCAGCCATTATTAACCAGTTGCGCAGCCAATTGCCATTTCCCCTTGAGTCGACTGCCTCCCCGCCACTTCGGAATACGGCTGTTCGCTGAAAAAATGTCCAAACATTTGTTTGAAAAAGAGTTTTCGATTCTTTACTCTAGCTCCAGTTTGATAACAAAAAATTAACTGAAAGGCCCGATGAGCCGGCCCCACCTCCACCTACCCCTTCTTTTTACTGCCCGTCACCCGAGGCAGCCAGGAAGGCTGGAGCATGACCCCGTGCACATCGACCTCGACAAGGAGTGCATCATGAGCCGTTATCCCACGCTGCTGACCCCCCTCGATCTGGGTTTTACCCAGTTGCGCAACCGCGTACTGATGGGGTCCATGCACACCGGCCTCGAGGAGGAAAAGGGGGGCTTTGACAAGCTGGCCGCCTTCTATGGTGAGCGGGCCCGTGGCGGGGTCGGTCTCATCGTGACCGGCGGTATCGCCCCCAATTTGCGGGGGCGGCTGGTGCCCCACGGCTCCCAGCTGAGCTTTCCCTGGCAGGTAGCCAAACACCGCAAGGTGACCGAGGCAGTGCATCAGGAAGGGGGCAAGATAGCGCTGCAGATCCTTCATGCGGGCCGCTACGCCTACCATCCGTTCAGCCTGGCGCCGAGCGCCCTCAAGGCTCCCATCTCCCCGTTCAAGCCGCGGGCCATGAGCGAGCGGCAGATCCGCGGCACCATTCGCGACTTCGCCGCCACTGCGGCACTGGCCAAGGCGGCCGGTTATGACGGGGTCGAGGTGATGGGGTCGGAAGGCTATCTCATCAACCAGTTCATCTGCGAACGCACCAACAAGCGCACCGATGGCTGGGGCGGCAGCAGCGAAAACCGCATGCGCTTCCCGGTGGAGATTGTCCGCGCCATCCGTGAGCGGGTGGGCACGGATTTCATCATCATCTTCCGCCTCTCCATGCTGGATCTGGTGGAGCAGGGCTCCTCCCTTGAGGAAGTGATCGCACTTGGCCGGGCACTGGAGCAGGTGGGGGTGACCCTCATCAACACCGGTATCGGCTGGCACGAGGCGCGCATTCCCACCATCGCCACCAGCGTGCCGCGCGGTGCCTTCAGCTGGGTGACCGCCGAGCTGAAAAAGCACCTCAAGGTGCCCCTCATCACCACCAACCGCATCAACACCCCCGAGGTGGCGGAGCGCATCCTGGCGGGCGGCGAAGCGGACATGGTCTCCATGGCGCGCCCCTTCCTGGCAGACCCCGAGTTCGTCATCAAGGCGGCTGAAGACAGGGCGGACGAGATCAACACCTGCATCGCCTGCAACCAAGCCTGCCTCGACCACGTGTTCAAGCAAAAGCGTGCCTCCTGCCTGGTCAATCCCCGCGCCTGCTTTGAGACCGAGTTGACGTTTGGCCGGGTGCCCCAGCCCAAGAAGCTGGCGGTGGTGGGGGCGGGTCCTGCCGGGCTGGCGTTTGCCTGCTACGCCGCCGAGCGGGGCCATCAGGTAAGCCTGTTCGATCAGGCGAGCGAAATCGGCGGCCAGTTCAACTTTGCCAAGCAGATCCCGGGCAAGGAGGAGTTCCACGAGACCCTGCGCTACTTCGCCAAACGGCTTGAGAAGTGCGGCGTCGAGCTCTATCTGGGCCAGCGCCAGAGTGCCGAGAGCCTGCTGGGCGGCGGTTTTGACGAGGTGATCCTCGCCACCGGCATCCGCCCGCGCACTCCCAACATTCCGGGTATCGAGCACCCCAAAGTGTTGAGCTACCTCGATGTATTGCGTGATCACAAGCCGGTGGGCGAGAAGGTGGCGGTCATCGGCGCCGGTGGCATCGGCTTCGATGTGGCCGAATACCTGGTGGAGAAGAGAGGATCGCCGGATACTGAAAGCCACCGCGATCACTGGCTCAAGGAGTGGGGTATCGACAAGCAACTGGGTGAGCGCGGCGGCCTGACTACCCCCGAAATCGATGCCCCCGAGCGCCAGATCTGGTTGCTCCAGCGCAAGGAGAGCAAGGTGGGCGACGGCCTTGGCAAGACCACCGGCTGGATCCATCGCACCGTGCTCAAGAATCGCAAGGTGCAGATGCTCTCCGGCGTCCAGTACCTGCGTATCGACGATGCCGGGCTTCACATCCAGGTGGGCGACCAACAGCAGTGCCTGCCGGTGGATCAGGTGATCATCTGTGCCGGACAGGAACCCCTCAAGGAGTTGCAGGCCGGTCTGCAGGCCGCGGGCAAGCCGGTGCACATCATCGGCGGTGCCGACGTGGCCGCCGAGCTGGATGCCAAACGCGCCATCCGGCAAGGGGCGGAGCTGGCTGCCGTCATCTAGCCTCCCGGCCCTTTCGTATCCTGACAAACCCCTGAACCCCAGGGGTTTTCTTCATCCGGTGCTGTGCTAAGGTAGCGCCATCATCGCCTTTGACAAGGAACTGCCCCATGGATGCCCTCCATCTGTTACTCAATCGCCACTCCTGTGGTCGTCTGGCCGAGCCTGCCCCGAGTGGCGAAGTGCTCGACAATATCCTCAAGGCCGGGCTGCGGGCGCCGGATCACGGCACTCTGACCCCCTGGCAGTTCATCCTGTTTGAAGGGGAGGGGCGTGAGCGTCTGGGGACATTGCTGGCCGATGCCGCCCATGCCCGTGGCGAGGATGCGGACAGTGTCGAGAAGTGCCGCACCGCGCCACTGCGTGCTCCCCTGGTGATCGCGGTGGCGACCCGTTATCAGGCGCACCCCAAGGTACCGAAACTGGAGCAGGAGCTCTCTGCCGGTTGCGCCCTGATGGCGATGCAGATGGCGGCCCAGGCCCAGGGCTTCAACGGCATCTGGCGCTCCGGCTGGTTCATCTTCGACGAGCAGATCCATGGTGCACTGGGGCTGACACCGGAGGATCAACTGGTGGGCTTCCTCTACCTTGGTACCCCCATGCTGGAGGCCCGCAAGCTGCGCGAGTTGCCCATCCAGGACTTCGTGCGCAGCTTCTGAAGTTCAGAACGCCAAAAGCCCTGATTATTCAGGGCTTTTTTGTTTTCTGACAAAGCCGTCAGGCTGTACTGATAAATGCGCACTTGCCAAGAGGGTAGAAGGGGGTTGGCCGGACATTTTTTGAATTGTGAGAGATTCTTCTCACTCCTGGTTTATTACGCTATGTAAAACGTTTGCGCCACGTTATTATCCCACTGCCAGTTTAGAAGGTGACCCCTTCTAATTTTCTGCGATGAGAGTCGCAATTCCGTAGCACCTTTTTAGAGCCCAACGTCTTGATGACATTGGGCTTCATTTTTTTGCGGGATCGGCACGTCAGCGTTCTTTCTCCTCTGCCTCTTCTCTACCTCACCCGGCCTCTTTGTGGCGATCTTTTGCACAGCCATTGATGTGGTCTCGATTGGAATCAGGATCAGGGTCAAATATCCTGCATTTGCAGGTGAAATCCGGCCCGGGATCCGCCAGCATCGGCAGAGACAAGAGAGCCAGAGGCTTCCCTTTGACGTCGACTGCCCGCACCTTTGCCATCCGGAGGCCATATGTGGTTCAACCGCAAGCTTGAAAAAGAGAATCAACAGCTCAGGGAGACGATGCTTCTCAAAGAGCAGCAGCACCAGAGCGAACTGGCCGAATTGCGCGCCACCATCGGTGAATACGAGCACATGCAGCGCACCAGCCGGGAGCGTGGCGATCTCTTCACCTGCCAGAACCAGGGAGGTGAGATGCTGCAGAGCGTGCGGGAAGCACTGGCCGGCAGTGCCGAACACCTGATGGCGGAAAAGGGAGCGCTCTGCGAGCTGGATCAACTCTTTGCCCAGACCCGGGGCGCCATCACCCGTCTCTCCGAGCGCGCCCATGCCATCACGGATGAGGCGGCTCGCAGCCTCACAGCCGTCCATCAGCTCGATGCCAGCACATCCGCCATCAACCAGTTCGTGACCGCCATCCAGGGCATTTCGGATCAGACCAACCTGCTGGCACTCAATGCGGCCATCGAGGCGGCCAGGGCCGGTGAGGCTGGCCGTGGATTCGCCGTGGTCGCCGATGAGGTGCGTCAGTTGGCGAGCAAGGCCCATGAGGCCAGCAGCCAGATCGAGGTGCTGGTCAGACAGATAGTGGCCCAGGCGCAGGAGATCAAGTCCATCATCGATGACAACCAGGCCAGTGCCGCCGAGGTGGCGACCTCCTCCTCCCAGATCGATGTGGTGGTGACCCAGGTGCTGGCACAATCAGGCCGGATGCAGCAGGTGATCCACAGTGCGGCCTCCACCTCCTTCCTCAATACCACCAAGTTGGATCACGCCGTCTGGAAGAACACTATCTATCGGCTCATCGATCAGCAGCATTTTCACGAGCCGGTGAGCGACCACGCTCAGTGCAGGCTGGGCAAATGGTATTTCGAGGGGCAGGGTGCGGAGCTCTTCGCCCACAAGCCGGGCTTTCGTGAACTGGATGGGCCCCACAAGCGGGTCCACGAGAGCGGCAAGGCAGCCCTGCACGCGCGCGAGCAGGGGGATATCAAAGGGATGGTCGAGCAGCTCAAGACCATGGAAAACGCCAGCATGCAGGTGGTGCACTGTATCGACCGCTTGCTGGAAAGCGCCTGAGCGAGCCTCGGGCCTTCCGCTCAACCTTTGACTGGCAGCAGCCGTGCCGGGTTGCCTGCTACCCTGGCACCGGCCGGTACATCTCTGGTCACGACCGAGCCCGCACCCACGACGGCTTCCCGCCCTATGGTGACGCCGGGCAGCAGAATGGCGCCGCCGCCTATCCAGACCCTGTCTTCGATGGTGACCGGCAGCGCCGTCTCAACCCCCTGAATGCGCTCATCGGCGTCCAGCGCATGGGCGGCGGTGCAGATCTGTACGTTCGGCCCAATCATCACCTCGGCACCGATGTGAATGGGGGCATTGTCCAGCAGGGTGGCCCCCATGTTGATGTAGCTGCCCTTGCCAAGGTGGATGTGGCGGCCATAGGTGCAGTAGAGGGGCGGGCAGATGAAAGCACCCTGTGCCAGCTCGCCGACGATCTGCAGCAGCAGCGCCAGCTGTTCATCCTCCTCGTCACTGCGATTGAAGCGGCGGTACAGGCGAGCCGTCTCCCGGCGCAACAGCTCCAGCTCTGGCGCCATGCAGTTGTAGGGCTGGCTGGCGATCATCTTCTCGTATTCGGTCATGACTGGGCCTCTATGGGGTGGAGGAAGAGAGGATAAGCCATCGGGGAGCAGAGAAGCGTGAGGCTCTCCCCAGAGTGGGCAGAAGGAGAACGGGCGTCCGGAAACGGCAAGGGCACCCTGGGGTGCCCTTGTCGTTCAGCGACCTAAGTGTTGCCGCCATGGCCTGTTGCTTGTCAGCCCAGTTTGCGGCCGGAGAGGCGGCACCACTCTTCCTTCACCGCAGTCGGGTCCATTTCGAACCACTGGCCATAGATGGTCTCCAGCTCTGGCGCCTGGCTTTCCAGCACGCCGGAGAGGGCCATCAGGCTGCCCGCCTTGCCGTGACCGGCGATAAGCGGCGCCAGCTCCCGCAGCGGGCCGGCCAGGATGTTGGCGACCACCACGTCCGCTTCGACGTCTTGCGGCTGATCCGCCGGCAGGTAGAGTTCAATCTGGTCGGCTACGCCATTTCGCTCGGCGTTGTCACGGCTGGCCTGGATGGCCTGCGGATCGATATCGATGCCGATGACCCGGGCGGCCCCCAGTTTCAGGGCGGCGATGCCGAGGATGCCGGAGCCGCAACCAAAGTCCACCACGGTTTTGCCGGCCAGATCCAGCCCGTCCAGCCACTGCAGGCAGAGTGCCGTGGTGGGGTGGGTACCGGTGCCGAAGGCCAGGCCCGGGTCCAGCATGACGTTGACCGCATCGGGGTTCGGCACGTCGCGCCAGCTCGGGCAGATCCAGAGCCGCTCGCCGAACTGCATGGGGTGGAAGTGATCCATCCACTCGCGCACCCAGTCCTTGTCTTCCAGCTGTTCGACCTTGTAGCCCACGTCTTCGCCGAAGATCTGCTGGAAGAAGGCGATGGTGGGAGCCGGATCGGTTTCGGCATCGAACAGTCCCATTACTTCGGTCTCGCCCCAGAGCGGGGTTTCACCGGGCATGGGCTCATAGACGGGCACATCCTTGGCATCCATAAAGGTCACCGCCTGGGCCCCACGCCCCAGCAGCATGTTGCTCACCTTGTCTGCGGTCTTGGCAGTGGCGTTGATTCGAATTTGTATCCAGGGCATGGCGTCGGCTCTTCATAAATGTGAAACCGCGGGATTCTATCATCATGGACCCGTGCTGTCGTGGTTTGACCATGGCCTCATGGGGAAGGGAGGTAACTCTGCCAAGTTGGCACGGTTAATGTATTCCTTCATGGGTGACGGGAAGCAACTTGTTCCCGCTGAATGCTTTGCTCTATGAAGTTCCGTCATCTTTTTTCAGCCACCTTCGGGTGGCTTTTTTTATGCCGGTGCGCTGAAAAGCGGTTAATTGGGAGGGAAAAGCAGAGATTGGCACGCTATCTGCAAAGTTACAGATGTCCTGCATAAGGATATGTGTGTGATTGTTACCCCAACGTTCAGGTTTTTAGGGCCATCCCGACGGGATGGCCTCTTTTTTATGGTTTTTTCGGGGGAGATGCCCCGTCAGGGACATAGGTTACCTGCGGGGCTGTGCACTCTTGGGGCTTGTCACTGGTGATTTCACCCCATGATGGTGCATTTATTTACCTAAAAGGGAATAGGCTGGACGGTAAGGCCCGCCTGGGCTGTGCCTCAGCGATGGAAGCCGCTCATGTCGATCACCAGCTTGCCCACCATGCGACCCGCTTCCAGCTCGGCATGAGCCCGGGCCAGGGTGAGGGGCGTCAGTTCGGGCACCACCTTGCTGAGGGTGGTCTTGAGCACCCCTTCATCGATCAGGGCCGCGACCCGGCCGAGCAGGTTGTGCTGCTCGATCATGTCCGGGGTCTGGAACAGGGAGCGGGTAAACATGAACTCCTGGCTGAAGGTGACGCTCTTGGGTTTGAGCAGACCCAGATCCCAGGGTTCACTGGACTCGGCGATGGTGCAGATGTGGCCAAACGGACGGATGAGGCTGGCCATGGTGTTCCAGTGCTGCTCGGTGGCGTTGGTGCAGAAGATGGCATCCACCTCGCTGATGCCGAGTGCCTTGAGCTCCGCCTGCAGATGGTGATGGCTCACCACCTGGTGGGCCCCCATGTCCAGGCACCACTCCCGGGTTTCGGGGCGCGATGCGGTGGCGATCACCTCCATGCCGGTAAGCTGGCGGGCCAGCTGGATGGCGATGGAACCGACTCCGCCGGCACCCCCGATGATCAGCAGTCGCCCGGTGCTTTCGCGGGTAAGGCTCATGCGCTCGAACAGGGTTTCCCAGGCGGTGATGGCGGTGAGCGGCAGGGCGGCGGCTTCCAGATCGGTCAGGGTGACTGGGGCGATAGCGGCGATGCGCTCGTCCACCAGTTGCAAGGCGCTGTTGCTGCCCGGGCGGCTGATGTCGCCGGCATACCAGACCCTGTCACCGGCCTTGAACAGGGTGACGTCGCTACCGACGGCGATCACCTCGCCCACGGCGTCCCAGCCCAGCACGCGGGGGCTGCTTTCGACCTTGTCCTTGGGGGCGCGTACCTTGGTGTCGACCGGATTGATGGAGGTGGCGTTGACCCGTACCAGCAGATCCCGCGGGCCCGGTGTCGGATCGGGCAGATCGCTCTCGATGAAGCAGTGGGGGTGGTTGCTTGGCAGATAGTGAGTCAGGGCGATGGCTTTCATGGCTTTTCCTTTCAAATAGCAGTGTTCGGGATTGCCACTCACTCTAGTCTGGATAATTATCAAGATTAAGATGGGTAATTGGTAAAGACTGTTTGAATATATGAACAATGTCGAACTGGAGTTGATGGGGCTGTTCGCCACCGTGGTAGAGCAGGGGAGCTTCACCGGGGCGGCCGAGGTGCTCGGCATGCCCAAGTCCTCGGTGAGCCAGAAGATCTCGCGCCTCGAATCCCGGCTCGGGGTGAGGTTGCTGCAACGCACCACCCGCAGGCTCAGCCTGACGCCCCAGGGGGAGGTCTATGTGGCCCATTGTCAGGAGCTGCTGGCACTGGCGCGTAGTGCCAACCTGGCGATGGCGCGGTTGCGCGCGGCTCCTGGAGGGCGGGTGCGGATCACTGCTCCCGAAGCCACGGGAACCTTGCTGCTTGGCCGGATACTGGCCGAATTTCGCGCCCTCTACCCCGAGGTGGTGCTGGAGCTGACCCTTTGCGATGAACAGCTTGATCTGGTGGGGGAAGGTTACGATCTGGCGCTGCGGGCGGCGCCGCTGAAAGATTCCAGCCTCATCTGCCGGCGCATCGGCCAGGTGGCGCGCCATCTGGTGGCATCTCCCGGTTACCTGGCTGCCAACGGGACGCCGCTCCAGCTCTCAGAGCTGGCCGGACACGCCTGCCTGGTACATGGCTCCTTGCCGGTGTGGCCATTGCAGGAGGGGGGCTGGCGCCCTCGCGGGGCCTGCCAGAGCAACAGCCTGCTGGCGCTGCGGGAGCTGGCACTCCATGACGGGGGGATTGCCCTGCTGCCGGCCCATGTCTGCGGCGACGATCTGGCGGCGGGGCGACTGCTCAAGGTGCTGCCGGATCTCCTGGTTCCGGTGAACCCCTTCTATCTCATCTACCCGAGCCGGGAACACCTGGCCCCCGCCCTTCGCAGCCTGATGGACTTCGTGGCCGAACGTCTTCCCTTCGCCTGATCACTGGTGCTGGCCAAGGGGAGCCTGAGCCGGTTCGAGACCGAGCGGGACCGACTGGCGTTCCGCCAGCATGCGGATCTGCCCTTCGATGAGGCCGGCATGGGGGCCGAGCACCAGCACCAGCTGATGTTCGTTGAGCACGACCCAGGAGAGGCAGCCCAGTCTGGCCAGGCAGGATTGATCCACCAGGGCCATGTCGCGAACCCGCAGGCTGAGGCGGGTCAGGCAGACGCTCATGGCCTGCAAGTTGTCCATGCCCCCCAGCATCTTGAGGTACTGGATAGCCAGCATCTGGGGATCGGTGGGGGCCACGGTCGCGAGCCGGGAGAGATCCTCGGCGATGGGCTTGCCCGGCAGACTGAGGGGGGCGTGTTCCAGCAGCCGGGAGAAGAGCAGGGCATAGACGACGAAGAAGAGGATGCCCAAGGGGATGAGCCAGAAGCTGTGCAGACCGGCGTGGTAGCTCAGCACCAGATCCAGCAATCCGGCAGAAAAGTAGCTGCCCACCTGGATGTCGAGCCCGCTGCAGATGGCCAGCGACAGCCCGGTCAGCAGGGCATGGGCCAGAAACAGCCAGGGAGCGGTGAAGGCAAACAGGAACTCGATGGGCTCCGTGATGCCCACCAGTGCCGAGGTGAGCGCCAGGGTGAGCAGCAGCCCTCCCTGGGGCAGTTGCTGCATCCGCTGGCGATGGATCCAGATGGCAAAACAGGCACCGGGCAGGCCGAACATGATGACCGGATAGAGCCCGGCCACATAGCCTTCATGCAGCGGCTGGGCGGTCGAGAGGGCTTGCAGGTTGCTCTCCCCGAGCCCGATGAGGCTGCCCAGCACCTGGTGCAGGCCGAGGGGGATCAGCAGTCGGTTCAGCACGCCGTAGCAGAAGGCGCCAAAGGGCGTGGTGAGCAGATCGGAGGCGAGCAGGGTGAGCCCCTGTTCCAGCAGCGGCCAGAGGATGGAGAGGGGGATCACCAGCAGCAGGCAGGCCAGCGCCGAGAGCAACATGCCCGGCAGATCTTCCTGCAGGGGGCGCAACCAGCCCGGCAGCCGCAGAGCGCGGGCCCGGGAGCAGACCATGGCGGTGACGAGCCCGGCCAGCTGGCCGCAGATCATGTCCGCATGCAGCCCGGGCACCAGGGTGCCCAGCGCCGAGCTCAGCAGCAGGAAGTTGACCGCACCGGCGAGCGCCTGGGCTCCTTGCCCCTGGCGACTCAACCCGAAGGCGATGGCCACCGCATAGATGAGCGGCATCTGGCTGAAGAGGGCGCGACCGGCGAGGGAGAGCACCGCCAGATCCAGCACGTCCGGTTGGCCGAGCCGGTGGAGCAGAGCGGCCAGGGGCAGGATGGAGACGGGCAGCAACAGGGCATAGCCGAGGCGCTGCAGGGACTGGGTCAGGATCTTTCTGGCGTTCTGGACTGGCATGGGGGCACGGTATTTGTGACGTGGCGCACATTTTACCCGTGAGCCCCCATTTGGGAATAGGCGAGCCTTCCTTTATTGATCCTTTTCTTAATTTTGATCAAACAATCGACGGACACGCTGATCCGGGGCAGGAGTGAGCAGGCTGACAAGAACAAAGGCCGCCAGGCCAAGGGCCAGGCTCGGGACGATGGCGTGCAGGCCGGCCACCTTGATCCCCCACTGGCTCAAGGTGCCGTAACAGAGGATGCCGCAGACCATGCTGGCCAGGGCTCCCGGGCCGTTGGCCCTGGACCAGTAGAGGCCGAGCACCAGGGGCCAGAGGAAGACCGCCTGCAGGCCGCCGAAGGCGAGCAGGTTGAGCCAGATGATCATCTCGGGGGGCTGGAGCGCCGCCAGCAGCACCAGGGTACCGAGGATCAGGGTGCAGAGCAGGGAGAGGCGCGGCACCCGGACCTCCAGCTTCTCCTGCCTGGGGTTGAGGTAATTGAGGTAGAGATCTTTCACCAGGGTGGCGGAGGCCTGGATCAGCTGGGAGTCGATAGTAGACATGATGGCCGCCATGGGGGCGGCCAGGAAGACCCCGGCCAGCCAGGGGGGGAGCACCTCCATCATCAGGGAGGGCATGATCTTGTCCGGGCTGTCCATGCCGGGCAGGATGGCGCGGCCCAGCGCCCCGGCCAGGTGCATGCCGAACATCAGCAGGGCGCAGACGATGGTGCCGATGAGGATGCCCCGGTGCAGCGCCTTGCTGTCCCGGTAGCCAAAGCAGCGCAGCGCCGAGTGGGGCAAGCCCACCACCCCGATGCAGACCAGCACCCAGAAGCTCAGCATGAAGGGTTGGGTCAGCATGTCGCCGGCCCCCTGGGGGCTCACCAGCTTGGGATCTATCTCCTTGAGCTGGTGGACAAGATTCGGCAACCCGTCACCGGCGATGAGGATGCCCGCCAGCAGGGCGCCAGTGCCGATGAGCATGACGATGCCCTGCAGGGCATCCGTCATCACCACGGCGCGAAAGCCGCCGATCACCGTGTAGAGCAGCACGCAACTGGCAAACAGGAAGAGCCCCTGCTGATAGCTGAGGCCGGTCGCCGTTTCCAGCAGGCGGGCGCCGCCGATGAACTGCACCACCATGGTGGCGATGAAGGCGAGGATGATGGTGACCGAGCCCAGCATGACCACCGCCCTGCTCTGGTAGCGGGCCCACAGCATGTCGTTGATGGTCACCGCGTTGACCCGGCGGGCGATGATGGCGAACTTCTTGCCAAGCACCCCCAGAGTGAGCCAGACGGTGGGCAGCTGGATCATCGCCAGCAATACCCAGCCGAGGCCGACCTTGTAGGCGGCTCCCGGCCCGCCGATGAAGGACGATGCAGAGGTATAAGTGGCCACCAGGGTCATGGCGAGCACCAGCCCCCCCATGCTGCGGTTGCCGATGAAGTACTCCTGCATGAAGTTGCCGCCGGTCCGGTGGCGACTGGCCCAGAAACCGACCCCCAGTACCAGCACCAGGTAGATGCAGAGTGGCAGCATCAGCTCAAGATTCATGGGGTGGTACCTCGCTATCCAGGGGAATATCGACGAACAGGCGATCCACCATGAGGGCGCAGAGGCCGATGAACAGCAGCGGCATCAGGATGCAACTGAGCAGGAACCAGAGGGGCAGGTCCCACAGCTCGAGATCCTCGGGGATGAAATAAGCCGAGCCATACCAGGCGACAAAGTAGAGCAGGGTCAGCAGCAGGCAGAAGGCTGCTTCCCGACGGGCGAGTGCGAAACGGTTCACTGTGGCCTCCGACGAGTGAGCGGGGCGCAAGAATAACAAAAAAGGGCCATGTCGCCATGGCCCTTTTTTACGTTGGCGATCCGGGTGGATCGCGCAATTTCCCGATGAAAGGGGTCTTTGCAGACCCGACTTCTTGTGCAGGGAGTGGCTGCTCATGCGGCCACCGTGCTCAATGGGCCGGGCCTCAAGCCATTACAGACCCAACTTCTTGTGCAGGTAGTGGCTGCTCTGTGCTGCCACCGTGCTCAATGGGTCGGGCCTCAAGCCATTACAGACCCAACTTCTTGTGCAGGTAGTGGATGTTGGTGCCACCGTGCTGGAAGTTTTCGTCCTTCATGATCTCTTTTTGCAGGGCGATGTTGGTCTTGATCCCTTCCACCACCAGCTCGTCGAGGGAGTGACGCATGCGGGCGATGGCCACGTCACGGTTCTCCCCGTAGCAGATCAGCTTGCCGATCATGGAGTCGTAGTAGGGGGGGACCTTGTAACCCGCATAGATGTGGGATTCCCAGCGCACGCCCAGGCCGCCCGGCGCGTGGAAGCGCTGGATGAGACCGGGAGAGGGCAGGAAGGTGGCCGGATCTTCGGCATTGATCCGGCACTCGATGGCGTGGCCACGAATGCGGATGTCCTGCTGGGTGATCGACAGGGGCTGACCGGCGGCAATGCGCAGCTGCTCCTTGATGAGGTCGACGCCGGTGACCATCTCGGTGACCGGATGCTCCACCTGGATACGGGTGTTCATCTCGATGAAATAGAACTCGCCGTTCTCGTACAGGAACTCGAAGGTACCCGCACCGCGGTAGCCGATCTCGAGACAGGCGCGCACGCAGCGCTCACCGATGAACTTGCGCATCTCGTCGGTGATGCCGGGGGCCGGCGCCTCTTCCACGACCTTCTGGTGACGGCGCTGCATGGAGCAGTCCCGCTCACCCAGATAGAGGGCGGTACCCTGACCGTCAGCCAGCACCTGGATCTCGATGTGGCGCGGGTTCTCCAGGTACTTCTCCATGTAGACCATGTCGTTCTTGAAGAACTGGCCGGCTTCGGATTTGGTCAGCGCGATGGCAGAGGCCAGTTCGGCCTCGTTGCGCACCACGCGCATGCCGCGACCACCACCGCCACCGGCGGCCTTGATGATCACCGGATACCCGATCCGCTTGGCGATGGCGGCGTTGCGCTTGGCATCGTTGTCCACCGGGCCGTCGGAGCCGGGTACGCAGGGCACGCCCGCCTTCTTCATCGCCTCGATGGCGGAGACCTTGTCACCCATCAGGCGAATGGTCTCGGCGCGCGGGCCGATGAAGATGAAGCCGGATTTCTCGACCACTTCGGCGAAGTCGGCATTCTCGGAGAGGAAGCCGTAGCCCGGGTGGATGGCGACGGCACCGGTCACCTCGGCGGCGGCGATGATGGCCGGCACATTGAGGTAGGACTCACCGCTGGCAGGCTTGCCGATGCAGATGGTTTCGTCCGCCAGGAGCACATGCTTGAGCTCCCGATCGGCAGTGGAGTGAACGGCCACTGTCTTGATCCCGAGCTCTTTGCAGGCGCGCAGGATCCGCAGGGCAATTTCACCGCGGTTGGCGATGACTACTTTGTCCAACATGGGTGGCATTTTCCCTTATTCGATGATGAACAGCGGCTCGTCAAACTCGACGGCCTGACCATTTTCAACCAGGATCGCTTTGATCACGCCGGCCTTGTCAGACTCGATTTGGTTCATCATTTTCATGGCTTCGACGATGCACAGGGTGTCGCCGACATTGACGTGCTGACCGACTTCCACGAACGGCTTGGCTTCCGGGCTGGAGGAGCGGTAGAAGGAGCCCACCATGGGGGAGCGCATCAGATGACCGCTCGGGGCGGCATCGGCAGCAGGTGCAGCGGCGGCTGCCGGAGCAGCGGCAACCGGTGCGGCAACCTGAGCTGCGGCCTGGGGCATGATCATCTGCGGGGCAACGCTAACCTGGCCGGAGAAATTACGGCTGATGCGAACGGACTCTTCCCCTTCGGAGATTTCCAGCTCGGCGATGCCGGACTCTTCAACCAGTTCAATCAGCTTCTTGATTTTGCGGATATCCATTAGCATTCTCTTTCTTCTTTATCTGATCAGTGATTATCAAGCCGCGCGCAACTGATGCACGGCCGCGGTTAAAGCGAATTGGTAACCATCGGCACCCAACCCGCAGATCACCCCCTTGGCGACATCAGACAGATAGGAGTGATGACGGAAGGGCTCCCTGGCATGAACGTTTGACAGGTGAACCTCGATAAAGGGGATGGCCACACCCAGCAGGGCATCGCGCAGGGCAACGCTGGTATGGGTGAAGGCGGCGGGATTGATGATGATGAAATCCACCTGGCCCATGGCCTGATGGATGCGGCCGATCAGCTCGTGCTCGGCATTGGATTGCAGATGTTCCAGGGTGACACCGAGTTCGCTGGCGCTGCGCGTCAGATCGGCGACGATCTCATCGAGCGTCTTGCTGCCGTAGATTCCCGGTTCCCGCTTGCCCAGCAGATTCAGATTGGGGCCGTTAAGCAGGAGGATTCGGTGATGTTGCGACATATTGAGTACATCCTCGATGATTATGCTGCTATCTATCAGCTATCTTTGGACTACCAAAAATCTAGCCAATTTTTGCACAAATCGGTGTGCCCTGACACACAGATTTCGCAATTATATTGATTTCGTGAAAATTAGCAGCATTTTACTGGTCTAATCTCTACATCTGGCTATTTATTGGCCTGGTTTGCCCGCAAGCCCTGCCTGCCAACGAACTCTGCCCTGTCCGGATCCCGAAGACAACAAAGCCGGCACGTGGCCGGCTCTGTTGACGTGGGGAAGAGACTCACGCCGCTTCCGACTTCTCGCGGATCAGCTTGTCCACGACCCCCGGATCCGCCAGGGTGGAGATATCCCCCAGGCTGTCGGTTTCGCCGGTGGCGATCTTGCGCAAGATACGCCGCATGATCTTGCCGGATCGGGTCTTGGGCAGCCCCTCGGCCCAGTGGATCACGTCCGGGGTCGCGATGGCGCCAATCTCCTTGCGCACCCACTCCTTCACTTCCTTGTGCAGCTCGCGGCTCGGCTCTTCCCCGGCGATCAGGGTGACATAGGCGTAGATGCCCTGTCCCTTGATCTCGTGGGGAACACCCACCACCGCCGCTTCGGCGATCTTCGGATGGGCCACCAGAGCGGACTCGATTTCGGCGGTGCCCATGCGGTGGCCGGAGACGTTGAGTACATCATCCACCCGGCCGGTGATCCAGTAGTAGCCGTCCTCGTCGCGACGGGCACCGTCGCCGGTGAAGTAGCGACCCGGGAAGGTGGAGAAGTAGGTCTGCTCGAAGCGCTCGTGATCGCCGAACACGGTACGCATCTGGCCGGGCCAGGAGTCGGTGATCACCAGGTTACCCTCGGTGGCGCCCTCCAGCGGCTCACCCAGGTTGTCCACCAGAGCAGGCTGTACTCCGAAGAAGGGACGGGTGGCCGAGCCGGGCTTGAGCGCGGTGACACCGGGCAGCGGAGTGATGAGGATGCCGCCGGTTTCGGTCTGCCACCAGGTGTCGACGATGGGGCAGCGCTCGTCGCCGATGGTGCGGTAGTACCACTCCCAGGCTTCCGGGTTGATGGGTTCACCCACCGACCCCATGATGCGCAGGCTGGTGCGGGAAGTGCCTTCGACAGCCTCCTTGCCCTTGGCCATCAGTGCACGAATGGCGGTGGGGGCGGTATAGAGGATGGTGACCTGATGCTTGTCCACCACCTGGCTCATGCGGTTGGTAGCCGGGTAGTTGGGCACCCCTTCGAACATGACGGTGGTGGCGCCGTTGGCCAGCGGCCCGTAGACCAGATAGGAGTGACCGGTGACCCAACCCACGTCGGCGGTACACCAGTAGATGTCCTCTTCGTGGTAGTCGAACACGTATTTGAAGGTGAGGGCGGCATAGACCAGATAGCCGCCCGTGGTGTGCAGCACACCCTTGGGTTTGCCGGTGGAGCCGGAGGTGTAGAGCACGAACAGGGGATCTTCGGAGCCCATGGCTTCGGGCGGACAATCCGGGCTGGCGGCGTTGACCGCATCATGCCACCAGATGTCTCTGTGCTCGTGCCAGGCCACGTTGCCACCGGTGCGCTTGAGGACGATCACCTTGCTGACCTTGGTATCCGGGTGGGTAAGGGCCTCATCCACGTTCTTCTTGAGGGGGATGGGGCGACCGCCTCGCAACCCCTCATCGGCGGTGATGACGACGGAGGCGCCGGAGTCGATGATGCGGCCCGAGAGCGCCTCCGGCGAGAAGCCGCCGAAGACGATGCTGTGCACGGCCCCGATGCGGGTACAGGCCAGCATGGCGATGGCCGCCTCCGGCACCATGGGCATATAAAGGCAGACCATGTGGCCACGCTTGACCCCCTGGGCTTTGAGCACGTTGGCAAACTTGCACACTTCGGCGTGCAGTTCGCGATAGGTGATCTTGCGATCTTCAGCCGGGTTGTCCCCTTCCCAGATGATGGCGACCTTGTCGCCGCGCTCGCTCAGATGGCGATCCAGGCAGTTGGCCGAGACGTTGAGCAGGCCATCCTCATACCACTTGATGGAGACGTGGCCCGGATCGTAGGAGGTGTTCTTGACGCGGGTGTAGGGGGTCATCCAGTCGAGGATCTTGCCCTGCTCCCCCCAGAAGGCGTCCGGATCCTGCACCGACGCCTGATACATGGCTTCATAATCTTCCTTGTCCAGCAGGGCGCCGTTGCCGATGTGGGCCTTGACCGGGTAGACCTTGCTCTCGCTCATCTCTCACTCCTGTGAATACATTTTCTTAATGATTGAGTAACAACTTATACCTTTGGTTCCCGAGGGCAATTAGACTTTTGGATAGCGACGAAGATAGCGGGCGGGAAGCCATGATGATGAAGCAGAAGGGAGCCATGGGCTCCCTTCTTTGCTTGCGTGGTGGCGCGGCCAAGGCTCAATGGCGGAGGGGGAGCAGGGGAGGCAGGCTGGGTTCTGGCAGGGGATGGCTGAACAGGTAGCCCTGTCCCTCTTCGCAACGCAGGGATTGCAGGAACTGGCGCTGGGGCTGGGTTTCTATCCCTTCCGCCGTGACGGCCATGCCGAGGGAACTGGCCAGCTGGACTATGGTACGGCACAGCTCGCGGCTGTGCTTGTCGTCGGGCAACGCCTGGACGAAGGCCCTGTCTATCTTGATGCGATCGATGGGCAGGCTCCTGAGCAGGCTCAGGGAGGAGAAACCGGTGCCGAAGTCGTCGATGGCGATCTGCACCCCCAGCGCCTTGAGACGGGTGAAGAGCCTCAGACTGTGATCCACGCTCTGGATGATGCTCTCGGTCACCTCGATCTCCAGCCGCTCGGCAGGAAAACCGGTCGCAGCCAGAATGGCTGTCACCCGCTCCACGTAGTCGTGGGAGCGCATCTCCCTGACCGACACATTGACCGAGAGCCTGGGCACAGCGCGCCCTTCGGCCAGCCATTGCTGCCCTTGCCGGCAGGCGGTGCGCATCACCCATTCTCCCAGCGGTTCGATGAGACCGCACTCCTCTGCCACCGGAATGAAACGGTCCGGGGATATCATGCCAAGGCTGGGATGCTGCCAGCGGATCAGGGCCTCCAGGCCGCTGAGATGACCATCCGCCAGATCCGTCATGGGTTGGTAGAGCAGGCGAAACTGTTGCTGCTCAATGGCCTTGAGCAGTCCCTGCTCCAGCAGCATCCGCTCCCTGGTCTGTGCCGTCATGTCGGGGGAGTGGAACAGATAGCCGTTGCGGCCACGGCGCTTGGCTTCATGCATGGCGTTGTCCGCCGCGCTGATGAGGCTGTCCGGGGTCTGGCCATGCTCCGGATAAAGGGAGACGCCGATGCTGGCGGAGAGCCTCACCCGCTCCTGGCCGATGTCGGCGGGAGCGTGCAGCCTGCGTTGCAACCCCTCGATGAGACCCAGCAGATCCTGGGTCTCCCTGATGGCGGGCAGCAACACCAGAAATTCGTCTGCCCCCAGCCGGATGGCGATGTCTCCGGGGCGCAGACAGTGGCGAATGCGGTCTGCCGACAGCTTGAGCAGCAGATCGCCGGCACTGTGCCCCAGGTTGTCGTTGATGAGCTTGAAGCCGTCGAGATCGATGAACAACAGCGCCAGGACGTGGTGGTTCACCCTGGCTGTCTCTATCTCCAGGGTGAGGCGCTCTTGCAGCAGATGGCGATTGCCGAGATCGGTGAGGGGATCGTAATAGGAGAGGTGCTGCAAGCGGGCTTCGGCCTGATAGAGACGCAGTGCATGGCGGTGGGTTATCTCCTGCAGGCCGGGTGACGCGGGTGCGTCGAGGTGGGGGCCTGTCTGCGCGGATTCCCTCATCACGAGGAAGATGCCGCTGAAGGAGCCGTCCTCATCCAACACGGAGCTGACGCTCACTTGCCAGCGTGCGGGGGAGGCCGCGCGGGAGAGACCGACTGTCTCCACCTCAAATGTGCATCGGGGGGGACCTTGTCGCAGTTGCTGAAACAGCGGGAGCAGCTGGGGAGTCTGTGCAGGGACAATGTCGAACAGCGTCTTGCCCGGGTGCTCTGCCCGCGCGAGGCCGGTCAGTTCGGCAAAGCGTCCGTTGACGTCGCGACACCTGAATTCGTGATCGAAGACCCCAATCCCGACGGGCGCCTGGGCGAACAGCAGTTGCAACTCGTAGGGAGAGAGCGGGCCTGACAAATGCCGTGTCGGAACCGATTCGGGCAGCACTTTTTCCATGGAGGCTCCTGAATTGATTGCTTTGTCATTTGGACGACTGTGTCAG
The DNA here is from genome assembly GCF_027707725.1 of Aeromonas sp. QDB25. NCBI lineage: Bacteria > Pseudomonadati > Pseudomonadota > Gammaproteobacteria > Aeromonadales > Aeromonadaceae > Aeromonas > Aeromonas sp. QDB25. The sequence continues at coordinate 37,519 of NZ_JAPCIZ010000001.1, forward strand.
TATGGCAGGAAGTGTCAGGAGAGAAAGAAAGTGTGAGAAGGGTGTGAAATCAACGAGCTGTCAGCCTTTCTGGCGGCCAAACGCCTGGATCCCGCGAACAAATACCAGCCAGCCCACCAGATGAAACGGCAACGCCATGGCGTAGAGCACCAGCCAGTGGCTCTCGGTGCCGCTGCTGTTGATGAAATCTGTCCAGGCGGCGAGCAGGGCCAGCATGCCCGCTATCTGGAAGCGGCGACGCAGCACCACTTCCACCCCGAGATTGGCGAGGTAGAGGGTCAGCAGGATGCCGGCAAAGCCGGTGAGCTGGGCGGTGCCGTAGAGCGCGCGGTCCGGGTTGAACAGCAGCGTCACGAGGGGAGTGACGCCCTGATCCTGCGGGATCAGGGCCAGCAGCCAGCATGCGATGAGAAGCAGGGCTGTCTTCATGCCGGGCTCAGTCGGCGGACGGTGCCGGTTTGACCAGGGAGAGGTAGTTGGCGTCCATCTTGAGGAACACCCCCAGCAGGCGGGCACTGGCACCGTAGAAGCCAAACGTGTCGGCGGCCCGGCAGGCCTGCTCGAAGCGCTCGAACCAGCCCAGCAGGTGACCGTGCAGCAGGGACTCCTGCTCGCCGAGCCAGCTTTCACGCTTGGCGGCGGTGGTCGACTCGGCGGCGCGGATGATGAGGCTGCCCATCAGATCCAGCTCGATGGCCAGATGATCGGCAGGCTCATTGTATTTGTCGCTGACGTTGATGCCGAGGCGATCGAGGCGTGCCTGCATCTCGGTCATGGGGGCCTGCATCAGCTGCTTGCCTTCGCCCCGGTAGAGGGATTCGTAGGGCAGGGCACCCTGCCCGGGAGCGCTCAGGAACAGGCCGGCGAAGTCGGCGGCCAGGGCCGTCTGGCGCTCGGGGCGCACCAGCAGGCGGGCGATGGCATCGTTGAGCTCGGCCACGGCTTCGCGCATGGGGTCGAGAGTAGAGAGGCTCTTCAAGAAGCTGCGCACGTCATAGGTGTCGTATTCAGCGATCTGTGCATCACTGAGTTCGGCAGCAAACAGGGTGGAAAACCACCAGTAAAGCTCGGCCCGGCGTTCGCTGGTCGCCATGAATTCCTGCATTTTTCCTCCGTGGATGACAATCGGGAGCCTTGATGGCCCCCGATTCTAACGACTTTAAAAATAAAGGAAACTCATGGGGCCTTTTGACCGGATAGCGCCAGGAGAGGGGGTCGCATTCGTGGGATCACCGTGGGCGACGAGGAGGCCGACTTACTCCTCGACGCGATAGAGCACCTGCTTGCAACGGGGGCAGATGTGCTGGCGGCGGTAATCCACCTGGTGCACCAGGCCGACCTCCCGCTGCTGATGGTGACCGCAATGGATGCAGAAAATGAGATCCCCGTCGGCGGCGCCGGGATGGGCCGCCAGGTACTGCTCCCGGGTGGGAAGTGTCTCCCAGTTGGCGGTGCAGGCACCCTTGCGGCTGCTGGTGTAGTAGACCCAGTAGAAGAGAGCGAAGACCGCGACAATCACGAACAGCATCAGATGATCCATCATGGCGTTTCCCCTTGTGTTCCGGGATGGCAGGAAGCGACACCCGCTCGTGCAGATGTCCCATGGCCTAAAGATGTTATCTGTTAGTAAATGCTATATCCATGATCTGGCTCTGGTTTCTATCGCCTTGCCCGGAAAGCGGAGACGATGGCTGGAGCCGGATTGCGGGTGTGGGGAGGTCGGGGGGATGAGCGAAGCCAGGGGGCGGGATTCGAAATTTGCGACGTATTTTACATTTTATAAACAATTTTTTGGGTGGTTGGACTGTCTCTTTGATCCAGCTCACGTTACAATGCGCGGGCCCACTTCACCTATCGCGCAAACGATTTTCAGGAGATAAACGGATGTTGAAACGTGACATGACCATCGCCGGCTATGATCCAGAGCTGTGGCAGGCCATCACAGACGAGACCCGTCGTCAGGAAGAGCACATCGAGCTGATTGCGTCCGAGAACTACACCAGCCCCCGCGTCATGGAAGCCCAGGGCTCCCAGTTGACCAACAAGTACGCCGAAGGCTACCCGGCCAAGCGTTACTACGGCGGTTGCGAGTATGTGGATGTGGTTGAAACCCTGGCCATCGAGCGCGCCAAAGAGCTGTTCGGTGCCACCTACGCCAACGTGCAGCCGCACTCCGGCTCCCAGGCCAACAGCGCCGTCTACATGGCCCTGCTGCAACCGGGCGACACCGTGCTCGGCATGAACCTGGCCCACGGCGGTCACCTGACCCACGGCTCCCCCGTCAACTTCTCCGGCAAGCTGTACAACATCATCCCCTACGGCATCGACGAGTCCGGCAAGATCGACTACGACGAGATGGAGCGCCTGGCCGTTGAGCACAAGCCGAAGATGATGATCGGCGGCTTCTCCGCCTACTCCGGCATCGTCGACTGGGCCCGCATGCGCGAGATCGCCGACAAGATCGGTGCTTACCTGTTCGTGGACATGGCCCACGTAGCCGGTCTGATTGCCGCCGGCGTCTACCCGAACCCGGTGCCCCACGCTCACGTGGTCACCTCCACCACCCACAAGACCCTGGCCGGTCCGCGCGGTGGTCTGATCCTCTCCGCCGCCGACGACGAAGATCTGTACAAGAAGCTGAACTCCGCCGTCTTCCCGGGTGGTCAGGGTGGTCCGCTGATGCACGTCATCGCCGGCAAGGCCGTGGCCTTCAAGGAAGCGCTGGAGCCCGAGTTCAAGACCTACCAGGCCCAGGTCGTGAAGAACGCCAAGGCCATGGCGGCGACCTTTATCGAGCGCGGCTACAAGATCGTCTCCGGCGGTACCGACAACCATCTGATGCTGGTTGACCTGATCGGTCGCGAGCTGACCGGCAAAGATGCCGACGCAGCCCTCGGCAAGGCCAACATCACCGTCAACAAGAACTCCGTACCGAACGACCCGCGTTCCCCGTTCGTGACCTCCGGCGTGCGTATCGGCACCCCGGCCATCACCCGCCGCGGCTTCAAGGAAGCCGAGTCCATCCAGTTGGCCAACTGGATCTGCGACGTGCTGGACAGCCACGACAACGAAGAAGTGCTGGCGACCGTGCGCGAGAAGGTGCTGGACATCTGCCGCCGCTTCCCGGTCTACGCATAATCAGCCTGACCTTCAGGTTGAAGACCAATGCCACCCTCGGGTGGCATTGTTTTTTGCAGCGTCTGGCAAGATGAGACAGAGGTGATCATGTGCAATGACATGGAAGAGGACGCGCTGGAGGCGTCACTGCGGCAGACGGTTCGCGCCCAGTACCACTTTCGCACCAGCGAACAGGGGCTGTTGGCCTGGGATGTGCGCCGCTTGATCCGGCTGAGCCGCAACCTGCCGGTGCAGGCGGTGGCACTCGGCGAGATTGCCGAGCTTGACCGCGACCACTGGTACGGCCATGGCGACGCCACGCCCACGGTGCGCAGCGTGGTGGCGCATTGCCAGCTCATGATGGCGGCGGATCTCGCCTATCCCATCCTGCTGGACAGCGCCGGCCGGGTGATGGATGGCATGCACCGGGTGGGCAAGGCGCTGATGCTGGGCCACAGCCATGTGGCTGCTCGCCGGTTCGCGGCGGATCCTGCCCCGATTACCAGGATTGCGACCCCGAGGCGTTGCCCTATGACGACTGAGTCCTGCCCGAAGGTCTGGCTGGTTGTCCCTTGTTTTCATGGGCTTTTACCGGTTCTGGATGGCCGTGTTACACTGGCCGGCCTAGCGCCAGCCCCCGGGGCCCGCGCCCATTTTCATCCACGCCGGAGGTCAGATGCATTGCCCTTTCTGTAGTGCCGTTGATACCAAGGTGATCGATTCCCGTCTGGTGGCCGAGGGCCATCAGGTGCGCCGCCGTCGCGAATGCCTGCTCTGTCACGAGCGTTTTACCACCTTCGAAATGGCCGAACTGGTCATGCCCCGCGTCATCAAGTCCAACGGCTCCCGCGAGCCCTTCAACGAAGACAAGCTGCGTGCCGGCATTCTGCGGGCGCTGGAGAAGCGGCCGGTGAGCATGGAGGCCATCGAGAAGGCGGTCAACCACATCAAGTCCCGCCTGCGGGCCACCGGTGAGCGGGAGGTGGCCTCCCAGCTGGTGGGCAATCTGGTGATGGATGAGCTCAAGAGCCTGGACAAGGTGGCCTACATCCGCTTTGCCTCCGTCTACCGCAGCTTTGAAGACATTCGCGAATTCGGGGAAGAGATCGCCAAGCTGGAGAAGTAACGTCGGCCTGTCGCTCCCTATGTGAATAAGAGAGGGGCTGCCGTTGCGGCAGCGCCAGTTGTTACACCAGTGAGACATCCAGATAGCGCATCGTTGCACTGGTGAAAAAGTATGAGGGCGTGCGGCCGCATCCTGCGATGTGTGTGCCCGTCGCCATGGCGTCAGATGCCATGGCCGATCTGCCCGAGAAGGCGTGCTGCAAGCGCGTACACCCTATTTTCTTGTCCCATCGGATGGCCGTGCCACCGGGGACAGGTTGCTGGACACAGGAGCCCGGATGTTTAGTCAAGACGATTACCAATGGATGAGCCGGGCCCTCGAACTGGCCCGGCGCGGCCGTTACACCACGGCCCCCAACCCCTGCGTCGGCGCCGTGCTGGTGAAGGCCGGCGTGGTGGTGGGGGAGGGCTGGCACAAGCGGGCCGGTGAGCCCCATGCCGAGGTCTATGCTCTGCACGCGGCAGGGGAAGAGGCCCGCGGTGCCACCGCCTATGTGACCCTGGAGCCCTGCTCCCATCATGGTCGCACGCCGCCCTGCGCCGAGGCGCTCATCAAGGCCGGGGTGACCCGGGTGGTGGCTGCCATGGTGGATCCCAACCCCCAGGTGGGCGGGCGTGGCCTGCGGATGCTCTCCGAGGCGGGGATCAAGACCGATTTCGGCCTGCTGGCCGCGGAAGCCGAGGCCCTCAATCCCGGTTTCTTCAAGCGGATGCGCACCGCGTTTCCGCTGGTGACGGTCAAGCTGGGGGCGAGCCTGGATGGTCGCACCGCCATGGCGAGTGGCGAGAGCCAGTGGATCACCTCTCCGGAGGCGCGCCGGGACGTGCAGCGACTGCGGGCCCGTCACGATGCGGTCCTCTCCAGCGCCGAGACCGTGCTGGCGGATGGCGCCTCCCTCACCGTGCGCTGGGACGAGCTGCCTCCCTCGGTCAAGGCGGTCTATCCCAAAGAGACCCTGCGCCAGCCACTGCGGGTCATCGTGGATTCGCAAAACCGGCTCACCCCGGATCTGCCCCTGTTCCAGAGCGAGAGCCCGGTACTGCTGGCCCGCCACAAGGCATCCGGTGAGTGGCCCGCCTGGGTGCAGCAGCTGGAGGTGCCGCTGCTGGATGGCAAGCTGGATCTGGTCAGTCTGTTCATGCTGCTGGCCAAACAGAACGTCAACTCGGTACTGGTGGAGGCGGGGCCGCGGCTGTGCGGCGCCCTGCTGGAGAAGGGGCTGGTGGACGAGCTGGTGCTCTATCAGGCGCCCAAACTGATGGGGGATGAGGGGCGCGGCCTGTTCCATCTGCCGGGGCTGACCCGGCTGTTCCAGGCCCCCAAACTCAACCTCAAGGATGTGCGCATGCTTGGCCAGGATATTCGCATCACTGCGAAAATAGCCTGATTTTTCAATGTTCACGGGGGCATCCATCGCCCCCGTCATCAGCAAGGTGATCTGCATGTTTACCGGAATTATCGAAGCGGTGGGAACCCTGGCCGAGCTGCGTCGCCAGGGGGAGGACATGGCCCTCATCGTGCACGCGCCGACCCTGGACTTCAGTGACGTCAAGCTGGGCGACTCCATCGCCACCAACGGCGTCTGTCTCACCGTGGTGGCGCTCGGGGATCACAGCTATACCGCCGACGTCTCCCTGGAGACCCTCTCCCGCACCGGTTTTTCTGCCGCCAAGGTGGGGGATCCGGTCAACCTCGAAAAGGCGTTGATGCCCACTTCCCGTCTCGGCGGCCACCTGGTCTCCGGCCACGTGGACGGCATCGGCGAGGTGAAGAGCAAATCGTCCAGCGGCCGCGCCATCGAATACTGGATCAAGGCGCCGGGGGAGCTCTCGCGCTACATCGCCGTGAAGGGGTCGATTGCGGTGGATGGCATCAGCCTCACCGTCAATGCGGTTCAGGGGGATCTGTTCCGGCTGACCATCGTGCCCCACACCGCCCAGGAGACCACCATCGCCCGCTGGAAACCCGGCTACCGGGTCAACCTCGAGGTGGACCAGATAGCCCGCTATCTGGAGCGGCTGATGACGGGCAAGCGCGAGCAGAGCAGTGCCTCTACCCTGACCCTGGAAAAGCTGGCCCAGTCCGGATTCTTGTGAGCCGTTTTGACGGGAAAACGCGGTTCTGTGATCCCGCGCGGATTGAAACGGGGCCGCGTGCCCCCATCTAGAGCACAATACGCAGTATCAAGTCGAGCCGACTGGCTCAATCCCCAAGCATGTTGATGGAGTAGCCCATGGCGCTGAGCACGACCCAGGAAATCATTGCCGATATCAAGGCTGGCAAGATGGTGATCCTGATGGATGACGAAGACAGGGAGAACGAAGGGGACCTGATCATGGCCGCCTCCTGTGTCCGCCCGGAAGACATCAACTTCATGGCGCGCTACGGTCGTGGCCTCATCTGCCTGACCCTGACCCGGGATCGCTGCAAGCAGCTGGCGCTGCCGCTGATGGTCGATCGCAACAATGCCCAGTTCTCCACCGCTTTCACCGTCTCCATCGAGGCGGCGGAAGGGGTGACCACTGGCATCTCCGCCGCCGACCGCGCCGTCACTGTACAGGCCGCGGTGGCGCCCCATGCCAAGGCCGCCGATCTGGTGCAGCCCGGCCACATCTTCCCGCTGATGGCGCAGGATGGCGGTGTGTTGACCCGCGCCGGCCACACCGAAGCGGGCTGCGATCTGGCCCGGCTGGCCGGCTTCGAGCCTGCCTCCGTCATCGTCGAGATCCTCAACGAAGACGGCACCATGGCCCGGCGCCCGGATCTCGAGATCTTCGCCGAGCAGCACGGCATCAAGCTCGGCACCATTGCCGACCTTATCGAATACCGCAACCAGCACGAGACCACGGTAGAGAAGGTGGCCGAGTGCAAGTTGCCCACCGAATACGGCGAGTTCGACCTCGTCACCTTCCGCGACACCATCGACAACCAGGTCCACTTCGCCCTGAAGAAAGGGGACGTGAAGGCCGACCAGCCGACCCTGGTACGGGTGCACCTGCACGACGTGCTGAGCGATCTGCTGCTCACCGACCGCCACAGCGCCCGCAGCTGGCCGCTGCCCAAATCCATGGCCCGCATCGCCGACGAGGGCGGGGTGCTGGTGATCCTGGGGGCGGAAGCCCATGGCGCCGAGCTGCTGGCCAGGGTCAAGGGTTTTGAAGCCGCCGACAAGGGGCTGGCGCCGGAAGGGGCCAAGTGGCAGGGCACCTCGCGCCGGGTCGGCGTCGGTTCCCAGATCCTCAAGGCGCTGGGGGTCGGCAAGATGCGCCTATTGAGCTCTCCCAAGAAGTACCATGCCCTCGGTGGCTTTGGTCTGGAAGTGGTGGAGTACGTCGGCGAGTAAGCGCTGCGTACGGTTGAATTCATCACCATGGCCGCCCGTTGCGGCCATGGTTTTTTGTCGCGGCTCTGTTGTGCTAGAATGCGTGCACTTTTGAGCCCGGCCCCTAATTGATTGCACAGAGACAGGATTTCCAATGAAGATTATCGAAGGAAATATCGCCGCTCCCGAGGCGCGTGTTGCTATTGTCGTTGCCCGTTTCAACAGCTTCATCAATGACAGCCTGGTGAACGGCGCGCTGGACGTGCTGAAGCGTCAAGGTCAGGTCCAGGAGAGCAATCTGACCCTGGTGCGCGTACCGGGGGCCGTCGAAATTCCCCTGGCGGCCAAGAAGCTGGCCAAGAGCGGTCAATACGACGCCATCGTCGCACTCGGCACCGTCATCCGCGGCGGTACCTACCACTTCGAACTGGTAGCGAGCGAGAACGGCAAGGGTCTGGCCCAGGTGATGATGGAATACGACATTCCCGTTGCCTTCGGCGTGCTGACCACCGAAAACATTGAACAAGCCATCGAACGCGCCGGTACCAAGGCGGGTAACAAGGGTGCAGAGGCTGCACTGAGCGCGCTCGAAATGATCAACGTCCTGAAACAACTGGACGTGTAACGAGGAGAAATGCATTGAAACCGTCCGAGCGCCGTAAGGCCCGCCATAGCGCCACCCAGGCCATCTACCAGTGGCAGATGACCCAGGCCAACGTGGGCGACATCGAAGAGCAGTTCAAGATCGATCAGGACACCAAGGGTGTGGACCTGAACTATTTCCGCGATCTGCTGTTCGGGGTTGCGGTCCACTGCAACGAGCTGGACAAGGTGTTCGCGCCTTTCCTCTCCCGTCCGCTGGAAGAAGTGGACATGGTGGACAAGGCGATCCTGCGTCTGGCGACCTACGAGCTGACCCGTCGTGAAGATGTGCCGCCGCGCGTGGTGATCAACGAAGCGATCGAGCTGGCCAAAGCTTTCGCCGCCGATGACAGCCACAAGTTTGTCAACGGCGTCCTGGACAAGGTGATCAAGACGCTGCCCAAGCGCTGATCCTGCTGTCCGTCAGCAATTAAGAGAGGAGCCAGCTTATTGCTGGCTTTTTACTGTATGGGTGAATTTGAGCTGATTGAGAAGTACTTCAAGGTCCCCCACGCCCGCAAGGACGTGGTGATGGGCCCTGGAGATGACTGTGCCCTGCTGACCCTGCCCCCCGACGCCCAGTTGGCGGTGAGCACGGACACCCTGGTGAGCGGCGTGCACTTCTTCCCCGACATGGATCCGGTGGATCTCGGCTACAAGGCGCTGGCGGTCAATCTCTCCGATCTGGCCGCCATGGGTGCCGAGCCGCGCTGGGTCTCCCTGGCCCTGACCCTGCCCGCCATCAACGAGCGCTGGGTCGCCGGTTTCGCCGAAGGGTTCCTCGAGCTCGCCGAGTACTACAACGTGGCGCTGGTGGGGGGAGACATGACCCGCGGGCCCCTCTCCATCACCGTCTCGGTGAAAGGATCGGTCCCGGCAGGTCGCGCCCTGATGCGCAGCGGCGCCAAGGCCGGTGACGGGGTCTACGTGACCGGCACCCTGGGAGATGCCGCCCTGGCGCTCTCCCACCTGCTGGGCAAGCGCACCCTCAACGAGAACCAGTTGGCGGCCGTGCTGCCGCGCCTCGACCATCCCCATCCCCGCATCCTGGCCGGTCAGGCCCTGCGCGGGCTGGCCAGCAGCGCCCTGGATCTCTCCGACGGCCTGGCGTCCGATCTCGGCCACATCCTCAAGGCGTCCGGTGTGCGGGCCCAGATCGATCTCAATCTGCTGCCCCTCTCCCCCGTGTTGCAGGATGCGGTGCCGGCCATGGATGCCTGGCAACTGGCCCTGGCCGGGGGCGACGACTACGAGCTCTGCTTCACCGTGCCCCAGGAGCATCACGGCGCCCTGGACACGGCGCTGGCCAATTGTGGCGTCAGGTTCACCCGCATCGGTCGCATCCTGGCCGGGGAGCCTGGCATCGACTATCTGCAGGACGAACAACCCGTCGAACTGCACCTCAAGGGCTGGGATCACTTCGCATGATGTCTTTCAAGATAAAGCCCGAACTGACGCGGCTGAACCTTAAAAACCCGCTCCACTTCCTGGCGGTGGGGTTTGGCTCCGGTCTCTCCCCCAAGGCGCCGGGCACCATGGGGACCCTGGCAGCCATCCCGCTCTATCTCTTGGTGAGCGGGCTGCCGACCTCCTGGTTCATCGCCCTGCTGGTGGTAGGTTTCGTGGCGGGCATCCGCATCTGCCAGAGCGCCACCGACGCCATCGGGATGCCGGATCACGGGGCCATCGTCTGGGACGAGGTGATCGGATTCGGGGTCACCATGATTGCGGCTCCGACCGGCTGGGAGTGGGTGCTGGCGGGCTTCGTGCTGTTTCGCCTGTTCGACGTGCTCAAGCCCTGGCCCATCTCCTGGTTCGATCGCCGCATTCACGGCGGGCTTGGCATCATGCTGGACGATCTCATTGCCGGCCTGTTCGCCCTGGCCTGCATGCAACTGCTTGCCCACTGGTGAGGGGAGGCGGCATCTGAACGCCCTCTCGCTGTTTTTCACTCCTCTCCTCTTGCAAAGAGGCCGGATATACCGCACACGCAGGCCCTGAGGGGCCTGCGTTTTTTTGTATGCAATCCCTCCCGGCTTGCCGTGCCGGCGGGCCTGTGGCCCAGGTTGATCCTTCTGCATTGTCCCTATTTAGCTCTGCCTATTTTTCCTTACTCCGGATATGCTGCCGTCAAAAAATCATTTCACATAAATATTCACTACTCATTCGAAGCTGGTCAGCATAATGCTGATAGTGAATAAGATTGTTTGTTGCTATTTTGTTGAAACATAATTGGTTGATGGCCTCGCATTGCCAGCGTAATCTCTGGTAATGTGACTTTTATCGACATTTTAACCCCAGGGTGCCGGCATTCTCTGGGCAAAGTATTGCGAAATTGTATAACTGGATCATTTACACCCGCGGGCAAACCGACTAACTTACTCGCGGGTTATTCCAAAAAAATGCAAAAAACCCGCCCGGATCGCTGGTTTGGCTGCCTCATGGATTGAGCGTTAATTACACAACAACGGCTCTCGAGCAGTACCAAGGCACAACCAGCATCTGCGGCTGATTTACGGACGAATTATTTGGGACGGATGTCCCCCGCAGAGGTAACCATGTCCTTGCTTGAAGTCAAAAACTTGCGGATCGAGTACCCCTCCCGCTACGGGGTGCTTGCCGCGGTCAAGGATCTCTCTTTTTCTGTTGAAAAGGGCGAGATCGTCGGCGTCGTCGGTGAGTCCGGCGCTGGCAAATCCACCATCGGCAACGCCGTCATCGATCTGTTGAGCCCGCCCGGTCGCATCGCCCGTGGTGACATCTACCTCAACGGCGAGCTCATCTCCGGCAAGAGCCAGAACGAGATGCGGGCCATTCGTGGCTCGCGTATCGGTTTCATCTTCCAGGATCCCATGACCTCCCTCAATCCGCTGTTCACCGTGGAGCAGCAGCTGGTGGAGACCATCCTCGCCAACACCGACCTGTCCCGCGAGGCGGCCTTTGCCAAGGCCCTCGAGCTGATGGGGGCGGTGGGGATCCCGAACCCGGACGTGCGCATCAAGCAGTATCCTCACCAGTTCTCCGGTGGCATGCGCCAGCGGGTGGTGATCGCCATCGCCCTCTCCGGGGATCCCGAGCTCATCATCGCCGATGAGCCGACCACGGCGCTGGACGTCTCCATCCAGGATCAGATCCTCCAGCTCATCCGCAACCTGTGCAAAGAGCGCCAGGTAGGCTGCATGCTGGTGACCCATGACATGGGGGTGGTCTCCAACGTCACCGACAAGGTGGCGGTGATGTACCGCGGCGATCTGGTGGAGTTCGGCACCACGGAACAGGTGCTGGGCCGCCCCAATCACCCCTATACCCGCAGCCTCATCTCGGCGGTTCCCCGCTCGGATGTGAAGCTGGTGCGCTTCCCCCTGGTCTCCTATATCGAGGATGCCGGTGCGGCGGATACCAGCATCGATCTCAAGACCCACTGGCTCGGCCAGAGTCAGGACGAGCGCACCTATGAAGGCGCGCTGCTGCGGGTGGAGAACGTGGATCTGAAGTTCGTCACCAAGGATTCCATCTTCCCGAGCCGCCGCCAGTACGTGCGCGCCTGCAACAACATCAGCTTCGAGATCTTCGAGGGTGAGACTTTCGGTCTGGTGGGGGAGTCGGGCTCCGGCAAATCCACCATCGCCCGTGCCATCACCGGGCTCTATCCGCCCGACACCGGCAAGATTGTCTTCGAGGGGATCGATCTCACCGCCCTGAAAGGGGAGCACGAGCGTCGCCCCCTGCGCCGCCAGATGCAGATGGTGTTCCAGAACCCGTACTCTTCGATGAACCCGCGCATGAAGGTGCGTGACATCATCGCCGAGCCGATCCGCTTCCACCGCCTCGCCGAGAGCGAGCGGCAGATAGAGCAGATCGTCGGGGACCTGCTGGATCACGTGGGCCTGGGCCGCGGCGCCGGGGTCAAGTATCCCCACGAGTTCTCCGGTGGTCAGCGCCAGCGCATCTCCATTGCCCGCGCCCTGGCGACCCGCCCGCGCTTCCTCATCTGCGACGAGCCGACCTCGGCGCTGGATGTCTCGGTGCAGGCCCAGATCCTCAACCTGCTCAAAGACTTGCAACAGGAGCTTGGGCTCACCATGCTGTTCATCAGTCACGATCTGCCGGTCATCCGCCAGATGTGCGACCGCATCGGTGTGATGCAGCACGGTCATCTGGTGGAAGTGGCCGAGACCGAGAAACTGTTCACCAATGCCGAGCATGAGTACAGCCGCAAGCTGATCTCCCTCATGCCGGAATTCAAGGGAATGTCCCGCGAGGGGCTGGAAATCGCAAGCTAGGAAAGCACCGGTTCGCCGGTTTGTCTGTCAATAAAAAGCCAAAAGCATGGAGAAAGACATGAAGAAAGGATTATCCAAGATCGCCATGGCGCTGTTCGCCGCTGGTCTCGCGTTCAACGTTTCTGCTGCCGACATCAAGGTCGCCGTCGCGTCCGACGCCACCTCGCTGGACCCGCAGGAGCAGCTCTCCGGTCAGACCCTGGAGATGTCTCACCTGGTGTTCGACCCCCTGATGCGTTACACCCAGGATCTGCAGTTCGAGCCGCGTCTGGCCGAGAAGTATGAGCGCATCGACGACAAGACCGTCCGTTTCCACCTGCGCAAGGGTGTGAAGTTCCACTCCGGCAACGACTTCACCGCCGATGACGTGGTATGGACCGTCAACCGTCTGAAGGCCTCCCCGGACTTCAAGGCGATCTTCGACCCCATCGCCGAAGCCAAGAAGGTGGATGATTTCACCGTGGATCTCGTCACCGCCAAGCCGTTCCCGCTGGTGCTGCAGACCGTCACCTACATCTTCCCGATGGACTCCAAGTTCTATAGCGGCAAGACCGAGGCGGGCAAGGACAAGGCCGAGATCGTGAAGAACGGTGACTCCTTCGCCTCCACCAATGTCTCCGGTACCGGTCCGTTCAGCGTCAAGTTCCGCGAGCAGGGCGTGAAGCTGGAATACGTGCGCAACGCCAACTACTGGGACAAGGCCTCCAAGGGCAACGTCGAAAACCTGACCGTGGTACCGATCAAGGAAGACGCCACCCGTGTTGCAGCCCTGCTGGGCGGCGACGTGGACATGATCTACCCGGTTGCCCCGAACGATCTGGAGCGCGTGAAGAACGGCAAGGATTCCCAGCTGGTCACCCTGTCCGGTACCCGTGCCATCATCATCGAGCTGAACCAGAACACCAACCCGGCGCTGAAAGACAAGCGCGTGCGTCAGGCGATCAACTACGCCATCAACCAGGTGGGCATCGTCGACAAGATCAACAAGGGCTTCGGTACCCCGGCCGGCCAGCTGAGCCCGAAAGGCTACGCAGGCTACAACGAGGCGCTCAAGCCCCAGTATGATCTGGCCAAGGCCAAGGAGCTGATGAAGGAAGCCGGTTACGAGAAGGGCTTCAAGATGAGCTTCATCTCCCCGGCTGCCCGCTACGTCAACGACGTCAAGATTGCCCAGGCCGTCTCCGCCATGCTGTCCAAGATCAACATCAAGGTGGATCTGAAGACCATGCCGGTGGCCCAGTACTGGCCGGAGTTTGACAAGTGCGCCGCTGACATGCAGCTGATCGGCTGGCACTCCGACACCGAAGACAGTGCGAACTTCTTCGAGTTCCTGACCTTCACCAAAGATGCCAAGACCGGCATGGGTCAGTACAACTGCGGCGGTTATGCCAACGCGGAAGCTGACAAGATGGTGATGGAAGCCAACACCGAGACCGATCCTGCCAAGCGTGCCGCTATCCTGCAGAAGGTGGAAGCCATGCTGATCGACGACGCCGCCTATGTGCCGCTGCACTGGGAAGACTTGGCCTATGGCGCCAAGAAGAACGTCGACATCAAGCCGGTGGTCAACGTGATGAACTTCCCTTATCTGGGTGACCTGGTGGTCAACAAGTAAGCGAAGCGTTTAAGGAAGGACCCGGCGGGGCACCCATGGTTGCCCCGCCATTAACAGAAGCCTGTGCCAAGACACAGGCCACGTAGAAGGACAAGCATGTTTACATTCCTGCTGAAACGGTTCTATCAGGCCGTGATAGTGATGTTCGTCATCAGCCTGGTCGCCTTCTCCATCCAGGACAACCTGGGGGATCCGCTGCGCGAGCTGGTGGGACAATCCGTCTCCGAGTCCGTGCGCCAGGAGCTGCGCGACAAGATGGGACTCAATGATCCCTTCCTCGTGAAATACAGCCGCTTCTTGAAGAACGCGGTACACGGGGATCTGGGCACTTCCTATTTCTTCAAGCGACCAGCCCTCGAGGTTATCCTCGACAAGCTGGTGGCTACCCTTGAGCTGGTGTTTGCCGCCGCGCTCATCATCGTCGTGGTCTCCATTCCGCTGGGGGTTTATTCGGCGATAAGACCGCGCAGTTTCCTGACTAAGCTCATCATGGCGGTGAGCAGCATCGGCATCTCGATCCCGGTCTTCCTGACCGCCATCATGCTGATGTACCTCTTCTCCATCCAGCTGGGCTGGCTGCCGGCCTATGGCCGTGGCGAGACTTACAACCTGCTGGGCTGGGAGTCGGGATTCTTTACCTGGGACGGTATCCTGCACCTGGTGCTGCCTGCGGTCTCCCTCTCCTCCATCATGCTGCCGCTGTTCATCCGGCTGGTGCGCTCGGAGATGCTGGAGCAGCTCTCCTCCGAGTACGTCAAGTTTGCCCGTGCCAAGGGGCTGGACAACAACAAGGTCTACTACCAGCACGCCCTGAAGAACACCATGCTGCCGGTCATCACGGTGGGCGGTGTGCAGATCGGAACCATGGTGGCCTACACCATCTTGACCGAGAGCGTGTTCCAGTGGCCGGGGACCGGCTTCCTCTTCCTTGAGGCGATCCACCGGGTCGATACGCCGCTGATCACAGCCTACGTCATCTTCGTCGGCCTCATTTTCGTGGTGACCAATACCCTGGTCGACCTGCTCTACGGGTTGATCAACCCGACCGTCAACCTGACCGCCAAGGGGTAACAGATGACTAATGCTGTAACTGCAAGCCCAAGCCGTTGGGCACGTTTTAAAAATTCCGACATCGTCTACTACTTCCTGCGGGACAAGGTAGCCATGTTCAGCTTTGCGGTGTTTGTGGTCTTCGTGCTGGCGGCTCTGCTGGCACCCTGGATCGCACCGCACAACGTCTATGACCAGACCAGCTTCGATCTGATGGATGCGGAGCTGCCTCCCTCCTGGCTGGAAGGGGGCGAGGCCCGCTTCTGGCTCGGGACCGACAACCAGGGACGCGACATCTGGAGCACCATCCTCTATGGCGCCCGCATCTCGCTGACCATTGGTCTGTTCGCGGTGGGGCTGCAGCTGGTGCTCGGTATCGTCATCGGTCTGATGGCCGGTTACTTTGGTGGTCGCATCGACAACCTGCTGATGCGCTTTGCCGATGTGCAGCTGTCGTTCTCCACCATGATGGTGGCCATTATCATCTCCGCCATCTTCCAGGCGACCTTTGGCTCCGAGTTCTACTCGAAGTTCGCCATCCTGATGCTGGTAGTGATCATCGGTATCGCCGAGTGGCCCCAGTATGCTCGGACGGTGCGCGCCTCCGTGCTGGCGGAGAAGAAGAAGGAGTATGTGGAAGCGGCTCAGGTGATGGGGTTCCGCGCCCCGCGCATCATGTTCCGCCACATTCTGCCGAACTGCCTGTCACCCATCCTGGTCATCTCCACCGTGCAGGTGGCGAACGCCATCATGAGCGAGGCGGCCCTCTCCTTCCTGGGTCTGGGGATGCCGGTGGATCAACCGTCCCTGGGGTCGCTCATCAGCGTGGGCTTCAACTACATCTTCTCCGGATCCTGGTGGATCACCGCCTTCCCGGGCCTCTGCCTGGTGGTGCTGGTGCTGGTGATCAACCTGCTGGGTGACTGGCTGCGGGATGTGTTCAACCCGAAGATCTACAAGGGCTGATAAACCTTTCCACGAACTGGCTGCGAGGCCGTGATCAAGGTTCAAGTGCTGCTCGCTTATGTGGAACCAAGGAGTGTTCAGGTATGTCTCGGTTCCTGAGCGGCTTGCAACCTTGTTGACGGCCTTCTCGCGACAGTATGTGAACAGGGTTGGTCTGGCACAGTGAATAACAAAAAAGGGCGCCATCAGGCGCCCTTTTTTATTGCTTGCGATAACCCTTGTCAGGCCTGCAGCCAGCTCTCGATGCGGGTCTGAATGCCCACGCTGTCCAGCCCCAGCAGGGCGTAGATCTCATCCTGGGTGCCCTGCTCGATGAAGCGGTCCGGCAGGCCGAGGTTGAGCACCGGTTTGCACTGCTTGCAGCCCATCAGCAGCTCGTTCACCGCAGAGCCTGCACCGCCCATGATGGCGTTGTCCTCAAGGGTGACGAACTGATCGTGGGAGGCGGCCAGAGAGAGCACCAGCGCCTCGTCCATGGGTTTGACGAAGCGCATGTCCACCAGGGTGGCATCCAGCGCCTCGGCGGCTGCTCTGGCCTGTTGCAGCAGGGTGCCGAACGCCAGGATGGCGGTCCCCTTGCCCTCGCGAACGACACGTCCCTTGCCGAGGGGCAGGGCCTGCATCTCACTCTCGGCCTGGATACCGGTGCCGCTGCCACGGGGGTAGCGCACCGCCGCTGGCCCGTTGCACAGATAGCCGGTGTAGAGCATCTGGCGGCACTCGTTCTCGTCGGACGGGGTCATCACCACCATGTTGGGCACGGTACGCAGGAAGCTGATGTCGAACGCCCCCTGATGGGTCGGGCCGTCGGCCCCCACCAGACCGGCCCGGTCGATGGCGAAGAGCACCGGCAGGTTCTGCAGCGCCACGTCGTGGATAAGCTGGTCATAGGCCCGCTGCAGGAAGCTCGAATAGATGGCGACCACGGGTTTCTGATCGGCGATGGCGAGACCGGCGGCGAAGGTGACCGCATGTTGCTCGGCGATGGCCACGTCGAAGTAGCGATCCGGATATTGCTGGCTGAATTTCACCAGACCGGAGCCTTCGCGCATGGCGGGGGTGATGCCGACCACGCGCTCGTCCTTGGCGGCGATGTCGCACAGCCACTGACCGAAGATGGCGGAGAAGGTGGGTTTGCCACCGGCGCTCTTGGGCAGGGCACAGTCATCCGGGTTGAATTTGGGGACGGCGTGATAACCGATGGGATCTTTTTCCGCCGGCTCGTAGCCCTTGCCCTTCTTGGTCTTGACGTGCAGCAGCTGGGGACCCTTGAGATTGCGCATGTTGCGCAGGGTTTCGACCAGGGCGTGGATGTCGTGACCGTCGATGGGGCCGATGTAGTTGAAGCCGAACTCCTCGAACAGGGTGCCCGGTACCACCATGCCCTTGAGGTGCTCCTCGGCCCGCTTGGCGAGCTCCTTGACCGGCGGCAGCCCCGCCAGCACCTTCTTGCCCCCCTCGCGAATGGTGGTGTAGAGCTTGCCGGACATCAGCCTGGCGAGGTGATTGTTCAGGGCCCCCACGTTCTCGGAGATGGACATCTCGTTGTCGTTGAGCACCACCAGCATGTCCTTGTGGACGTCGCCGGCGTGATTGAGGGCCTCGAAGGCCATGCCGGCGGTGATGGCGCCATCACCGATGACCGCGACCACCTTGCGGCCAAGCCCTTCGCTCTCGGCCGCCACCGCCATGCCGAGCGCCGCCCCGATGGAGGTGCTGGAGTGGCCCACGCTGAGCACGTCGTACTCGCTCTCTTCCCGCCAGGGGAAGGGGTGCAGGCCATCTTTCTGGCGAATGGTGTGAATGCGCTCCCGTCGTCCGGTCAGGATCTTGTGGGGATAGGCCTGGTGGCCCACGTCCCACACCAGCCGATCGAAGGGGGTGTTGTAGACATAGTGCAGGGCGACCGTCAGCTCGACGGTGCCAAGGCCGGAGGCGAAGTGGCCGCTGGAGCGGCTCACCGAGCGCAGCAGATACTCGCGCAGCTCGTTGCACACCACGGGCAGCCGCTCGAAGGGGAGGGATCGCAAATCGACCGGCGTGTCTGCGAGGGCCAGGTTGGGGAAATCGCTAATATCAACGCTCATATTGTTACTGTTATCCAGCGTTTAGTGGGTTCGCTCGATGATGTAATCGGCAAACGCTTCCAGAATGTCGGTATTGTAGGGCAAGGATTGCAGGGCTGTTAAGGCCTTGTCATGCAGTTCGCGAGCCAGCTCACGGGCATTGTCGAGTCCGAGCAGGGCCGGATAGGTACTCTTTTCCAGCGCCAGATCCGAGCCTTGCGGCTTGCCCAGGGTGGCAGTATCGCCCGTGATGTCGAGGATGTCGTCCTGCACCTGGAAGGCGAGTCCGATGGCGGCGGCATAGGTTTGCAGGGCGGTGAGGGTGGCGGGTTCCACGTCAGCCTTGCACAGGGCGCCGAGGGTCACGGCGCACTCGATGAGGGCCCCGGTCTTGTGGCGGTGCACCTGCTCCAGCTCGGCGAGGCTGATCCGGCGCCCTTCGGCGTCCAGATCCAGTGCCTGACCGCCGCACATGCCGAGATAGCCGGACGCGCGGGCCAGGGCACTCAGCATCCGCACCCGGTTGGCCATCAATGTATCGGGCATGGGGTGGTCGGCCAGAATGGAAAACGCCAGGGTCTGCAGGGCATCGCCCGCCAGGATGGCTGTGCCTTCATCGAAGGCCTTGTGTACGGTGGGCTGACCACGACGCAGGTCGTCGTCGTCCATGGCGGGCAAGTCGTCGTGCAGGAGGGAGTATGCGTGAATGCACTCCACGGCGGCGGCGGGGCCATCCAGCAGTTCGCTCTTGACGCCCAGCATCTCGCCAACGGCATAGACCAGGAAGGGGCGCACCCGTTTTCCACCGAGCAGCAGGCCGTATTTCATCGCGTCCCGCAAACGTGGCGCCATGGCGGGCAGGGCGTCAAGCTGTGCCGAGAGGCAATCGTCGATGCGGCGCCGATGCAGGCGGGAGAAATCGTCCAGGGTCACTCACTCCTCTCCTTGTTCTGCTCGAAAGGGGACCGCTTGCTCGCTGCCATCGGCCTGGGTCAGGAGGATCTGGATCTTCTGCTCGGCCTGTTCCAGCTTCTGCTGGCCGGCACGCACCAGATGGATGCCCTGTTCGAATTGTTTGAGTGCCTCCTCGAGGGGGAGCGAGCCCTGTTCGAGTTGATGCACTATGGTTTCCAGCTCTTCCAGGGTGGCATCAAAACTCAGACGGTCGATTTTTTTACTGGCCATGTCCATCCTCGGGGATTGAAAAAAACGGCTCATCTTAACATCGACCGGCCACAGGGGGGAGGCAGAAAAACGCGGCGTCCTCAAACTATCCTGACCCTGGCCGATAAGAACGGGCATGCAACCACGCATTGCCGATCGGCGATTGCGGTGTGCCGAGCTTGCTGCCGGGGACGCAATAGCAGAAAATTCAACGCAATATAATGAGACGGCACGTTCGGCGACAGGAGTAGGGATGTGGATTTAGGGAGTCTGATAGGCTTAGTGCTGGGGTTCGGGGTCGTGGTGTACGGCATGTTGCTGGGCGGCCCCATGAGCATGTATGTGGACATGCCATCGGTCTACATCACCATACTGGGGTCCGTGTTCATCTGCATGATGAAATTCAACCTCGGCCAGTTTCTGATGGCCTTCAAGGTCGCGGGCAAGGCCTTCATGTACAAGGGGGACAAGCTCGACGATCTCATCACCAAGGCGGTGGAACTGGCGGATGCGGCCCGCAAGGGGGGCTTTCTGGCCCTGGAGGCGGCGGAGATCCCCAATACCTTCATGAAGAAGGGCATCGACATGCTGGTGGACGGTCATGATGCCGACGTGGTGCGTGCGGTGATGGAGAAGGACATCGAACTGACGTCCGAGCGTCACGCCACAGCCATCAAGGTGTTCCGCTCCCTGGGGGATCTCGGTCCGGCCATGGGCATGATCGGTACCCTGGTGGGGTTGGTGGCCATGCTGGCCAACATGAGCGACCCCAAATCCATCGGCCCGGCCATGGCGGTGGCCTTGCTGACGACCCTGTATGGCGCCATCGAGGCCAACATGATTGCCATCCCCATCGCTGACAAGCTGGAACTGCGCAGCGGCGAGGAACAGTTGAGCCGCACCCTGATCCTCGACGCCATCATGGGGATCCAGGATGGACAGAACCCGAGGGTGATCCAGGCCATGTTGCAGAACTACCTGAATCAGTCCAAACGCAACAACGGGACCGAATAGGAGCGCACAGATGGCAAAGTGCAAGTGCCCGCCTCCCGGATTGCCCGGTTACATGGGAACTTTCGCGGATCTCATGTCCCTGCTGATGTGCTTCTTCGTGCTCTTGCTCTCCTTTGCCGAGATGGATGTGCAGAAGTTCAAGCAGATCGCCGGTTCCATGGAGAAGGCGTTCGGGGTGCAGAACATCCTGGAGGTCAAGGATATCCCCAAGGGAACCTCCGTCATCGCCCAGGAGTTTCGTCCTGGTCGCCCCGAGCCGACGCCTATTGACACCATCATGCAGCAGACCATCGACATGACCCAGACCGAGCTGGATTTCCAGCCTGGGGATGCGGACAAGGCGGGTGGACATGACAAGACCGAAGGCCAGCAGAGCGGTGGCGATACCGCCCAGGAGGCCCAGAAGGCGCAGGAACAGTCCAACACCCTGGCCAAGGCACTGGCGGAGCAGATGCAGGCCCAGATCCAGGATGGGGCCATCGAGATAGAGGCGCTGGGTCAGCAGATCATCATTCGCATTCGCGAGAAAGCGGCGTTCCCGGCGGGATCCGCCTTCCTGCAACCCCAGTTCTGGCCGGTGATCCGCAAGGTGGCTGCGCTGCTCAAGGATGTGCCGGGGGAGATCACCGTCTCCGGCCACACCGACAATGTGGCCACCGAGGACGAGTTGTTCCAGTCCAACTGGGAGCTTTCGTCCCAGCGGGCGGTGGCGGTGGCCCACCAGATGATCAAGGTGCCCGGTTTTGACGGCAATCGTCTGGTGGTGCAAGGGATGGCGGATTCCCAGCCGCTGGTGCCCAACAACAGCCCGGAGAATCGGCGCATGAACCGACGTGTCGAGATCGCCATCATGCAGGGCAAACCGACGGTGTCGGCTCCGCTTGGCGTCTCGGAATCCAAGTAACGCTGGCCCAAAGCGGGATCCCGCTCGCAGGGGCTGACATGGATTTTGTGGCGGCTTCATATTAAGATGCCCCATCCGAACCGACAGCTGCGGCTCTCTTTTGATTGCCGCAGCTTCTCTTTATAAAGCAACCCAGGTTTCGACTATGAATCATACTCCGATGACTGTTCGCGGCGCTGAAAAGCTGCGTCAAGAGCTCGATTATCTCAAGACCGAGCTGCGTCCCCAGATTATCGAAGCGATTGCTGATGCCCGTGAACATGGCGATCTGAAAGAAAATGCCGAATACCATGCCGCCCGCGAGCAGCAGGGTTTCTGTGAAGGCCGCATTCAGGAAATCGAAGGCAAGCTCTCCAATGCCCAGATTATCGATGTCACCAAGATTGCCAACAATGGCCGTGTCATCTTCGGCGCAACCGTGACCCTGCTCAAAAGTGAAACGGAAGAGGAAGTGATCTACCGCATCGTGGGAGACGACGAGGCGGACATCAAGCAGAACATGATTTCCGTGAACTCCCCCATTGCCCGAGCCCTGATCGGCAAGGAAGTGGATGACGTTGCCATCGTCAAGACGCCGGGTGGCGATGTGGAGTACGAGATCCTGGAAGTTGCCTATCTCTGATTGAACGTCGGGGAAAGAGACAGGGGAGCCGGGCTCCCCTGTTGTCTTTAGTCACCCTGATAGGCCTGGACGAAGGCGTCCTGGTGGCGCTGGAAGAGCCAGTCCCGCAATTGTTCCTGATCCTCCTTGCCCAGCCGGAACTGGACGGCCCAGTCATGGCGATGTGGATTGGCATCCACGTGCCTGACGAGGGTGCCTGTCATGGCCAAGGGAGGGAGATCCTCGATGCGAAGGTATCCGCCAAGTGGATCTCCCTTGGCAAAGGCGTCCGGCAAGCCGGCCACGATGAGACCTCCAAGGGAGAGGCTGTATACCTCGTACTCCGCGTCTTCGGTGCAAAGCACGGCCTTTTCGTCGAGTCGCCAGGCGCGCAGATGGGGCGAACCCAGCTCGGTAATGGTCGGCGCGGCGATGCGCAGCTCGGCGTGGCCCTCCTCTGCCTGGGTGCAGTGGAGCGGGAAACGCAATTGGTAGCCGGCGATGCGGGCTTCGAGTGTCAGGGGCTTGGCTCGCTGCAACAGGCTTTGGAGAGGAAGGGGCAGGGTGCCGCGTAGGTATTGGCTGGTGGCAATGTCTTCATCGTTTCCCAGGTCCCGCAGCATGGCCAGTTCTTCATCGGTGAGGAGCTGATGCTTGTCCATAGTGGGTGTCCACGGCTATTCATCGCAGGTTAAGGGCCTGGCAACTATTTTGGCAAGCGACTTGGGAAGAAGGGAAATGAAGGAAAGAGCGAATGCTCTTTCCTGTTACTTGCGCGGCAACTGGATCTTGGGCTCTTTGGCCTGACGGTAGATGGTCAGTACATGGCCCATGCTCTGTACCTTGATGGCGCCGGTCTCGCGAACGATGGCATCCATCACCAGCTGTTTCATCTCACGATCTTCAGACGCAACCTTAACCTTGATCAGCTCGTGGTGGTTCAGCGCCAGATCGATCTCGGCCAGCACCCCTTCGGTCAGACCGTGTTGTCCCAGCAGGACGACCGGCTTCAGACTGTGGGCCAGGCCCTTGAGGTACTGTTTCTGTTTATTGTTGAGAATCATGGCAATTTCTTCATAAGTCAGGGTTGAAAGGGGCGTATTCTACCCCCACTTAGCCCTTAATACTAATAACCCTTGTGGTTTTTTAAAGTCGACAATCATGACCCAGAAAAAACGTTCCCCCAGTTCAACCCGCTGGTTAAAAGAACATTTCGACGACCAATACGTCAAGAAAGCCCAGAAGTTGGGACTGCGCTCTCGCGCCGTTTTCAAGATCGACGAGATCCAGGGCAAAGACCGGCTGCTCAAGCCGGGGATGACGGTAGTGGACCTGGGGGCTGCTCCCGGTGGCTGGTCCCAATTTGCTATCGACCAGGTCGGTGACAAGGGGCGCGTCATTGCGTGTGATATTTTGCCGATGGATTCCATTGCCGGTGTCGATTTCCTGCAAGGGGACTTTCGGGAGGAAACTGTACTCGGCGCCTTGCTGGAGCGAGTCGGCCCCGACAAGGTGGATGTCGTCATGTCCGACATGGCGCCCAACATGAGCGGTACCCAGCAGGTGGATCAAGCCCGTGCCATGTACCTGGTGGAACTGGCGCTGGACATGTGCAATCAGGTCCTGAGCAGTAATGGCAGTTTTGTAGTCAAGGTGTTCCAGGGGGAAGGGTTTGATGCCTATCTCAATGAAATACGTAGACTTTTCTCTGTCGTCAAGATTCGAAAACCAGACTCGTCCCGTGCCCGTTCACGAGAAGTCTACATTGTGGCTACCGGTTTTAAACTGTAGTACCCTAACCCTCATCGTTAACTGTCAGTCTGCGAGGTCATTGATTTGAGTGACATGGCGAAAAACCTAATCCTGTGGCTGGTCATCGCCGTCGTGCTGATGTCGGTGTTCAATAGCTTCAGCCCCAGCGATACCACCAGTCGCCAGCTGGACTATTCCAGCTTCGTGAAAGAAGTGACCCAGGAGCAGATCCGTGAAGTGCGGATGGATGGCAAGGTCATCAATGGCGTCAAGCGCACCGGTGAACGTTTCACCACCATCATTCCTGCGCCGGATCCCCAACTGCTCAACGACATGCTCAACCATAACGTCAAGGTGATGGGTGAGAAGCCGGAAGAACCGTCCCTGATCACGTCCATCTTCATCTCCTGGTTCCCGATGCTGTTGCTGATCGGTGTCTGGGTCTTCTTCATGCGTCAGATGCAGGGCGGTGGCGGCAAGGGTGCCATGTCGTTCGGCAAGAGCAAGGCTCGCCTGATGAGCGAAGATCAGATCAAGACTACCTTCGCCGACGTAGCCGGTTGTGACGAGGCAAAGGAAGAGGTCAAGGAGCTGGTCGACTATCTGCGTGACCCGACCAAATTCCAGAAGCTGGGTGGCAAGATCCCGACCGGCGTCCTGTTGGTAGGTCCTCCCGGTACCGGTAAGACCCTGCTGGCCAAAGCCATTGCAGGCGAGGCCAAGGTGCCGTTCTTTACCATTTCAGGTTCGGATTTCGTGGAAATGTTCGTGGGTGTCGGTGCCTCCCGGGTGCGTGACATGTTCGAACAGGCCAAGAAATCCTCCCCCTGCATCATCTTCATCGATGAGATCGATGCGGTCGGTCGCCAGCGTGGCGCCGGTCTGGGTGGTGGTCACGACGAACGTGAGCAGACCCTGAACCAGATGCTGGTTGAAATGGATGGTTTTGAAGGCAATGAAGGCATCATCGTCATCGCCGCCACCAACCGTCCCGACGTACTGGATCCTGCGCTGCTGCGTCCAGGTCGTTTCGACCGCCAGGTCGTGGTCGGCTTGCCGGATGTTCGCGGTCGTGAGCAGATCCTGAAAGTGCACATGCGCAAGGTACCGCTGGCGGATGACGTCAATCCGGCGCTGATTGCCCGTGGTACCCCTGGTTTCTCCGGTGCCGATCTGGCCAACCTGGTGAACGAGGCTGCCCTCTTCTCTGCTCGCGAGAGCCGCCGAGTGGTCTCCATGCTGGAGTTCGAAAAGGCGAAGGACAAGATCATGATGGGGGCGGAACGTCGCTCCATGGTGATGAAAGAGTCCGAGAAGGAGATGACGGCCTATCATGAAGCGGGTCACGCCATCATTGGTCGCGTGGTGCCGGATCATGACCCTGTCTACAAGGTCTCCATCATTCCGCGCGGCCGTGCGCTGGGTGTGACCATGTACCTGCCGGAACAGGACCGCTGGAGCCACTCCAAGCAGCATCTGGAGTCCATGATCTCCAGCCTGTATGGCGGTCGTCTGGCGGAAGAGCTGATCTACGGTGCCGAGAAGGTATCGACCGGTGCATCCAACGACATCGAACGTGCCACCGACATCGCCCGCAAGATGGTGACCCAGTGGGGCATGTCCGAGCGTCTCGGCCCCATGCTTTACGCAGAAGAGGACGGTGAAGTCTTCCTCGGCCGCAGCATGGCCAAGGCCAAGCACATGTCTGACGATACCGCCCGCATCATCGATGCAGAGGTCAAGCAGGTCATCGATCGCAACTACGATCGTGCCAAGCAGATCCTGCTGGACAACATGGATGTGCTGCACACCATGAAAGATGCATTGATGAAGTACGAGACCATCGATGCCAAGCAGATCGATGATCTGATGGCGCGTCGCGAGGTCCGTGCTCCCAGCAACTGGCATGATGAGCACGGTGACACCCCGCAAGGTGGTGCCAGCGTGAACAACGAGCCGGAGGCCAAGGCGCCGGCTGAAGAGGGCAGTGCACCTCTGAGTGACATCGACAAGGCGAACGATGTCCCGGCCAAATAAGTTGTCATGATACAAACCCCGGGCTTGCCCGGGGTTTTTCTTTGCACGAAGAGTTTGCCGCTCTTGTTGGAGGTAGTTGAAGCAATGCAGTTAATCAGCAAGGGACGTACCCTTTCTCTCGACCGTCCCCATGTCATGGGCATTCTCAATGTGACGCCGGACTCCTTTTCAGATGGTGGCCGCTTCAAGCAGATCGATCTGGCGTTGGGTCATGCCCGCGACATGGTGGCCGATGGGGCCACCCTTATCGATATAGGTGGCGAGTCGACCCGCCCGGGCGCCCCCGACGTGAGCGAGCAGGAGGAGCTGGACAGGGTCATCCCCGTGGTGGAGCGCATGGTCTCCGAGCTGGATGTGATGATCTCCCTCGATACCTCCAAGGCTATTGTCATGCGGGAGGGTTGTGCTGCAGGTGGTCACCTCATCAATGATGTCCGCGCTCTGCAAGAGCCGGGAGCGCTGGGCGCGGCGGCCGAGGCTGGCGTACCGGTATGCCTCATGCACATGCAGGGGCAGCCCCGTACCATGCAGGTGGAGCCGCACTATGACGATTTGCTGGGGGAGGTGAGAGCCTTCTTTGACGAGCGGATTGCCGCTTGTCTGGGGGCTGGTATCCCGCGTGAGCATCTGGTACTGGATCCAGGCTATGGCTTTGGCAAGACGCTGGCGCACAACTATCAGCTGCTGGCACAGCAGGCGTCACTGCTCGATTACCAACTTCCGCTCTTGGTGGGCATGTCACGAAAGTCTATGATAGGCAACCTGCTTGACCGCCCGGTAGCCGAGCGGTTGGCTGGTAGTCTGGCCTGTGCCCTGATCGGGTTGCAACATGGCGCCAGGATCATCCGGGTGCACGACGTGCGGGCCACCATGGATGTCTTGCGTACAGGCTGGATGACCATGACGGGACAAGATTTCATATCCAAATAGAAAAACGAGAAACAGACAATGACCAGAAAGTACTTCGGCACCGACGGTGTGCGCGGCAAGGTGGGTGAATACCCGATCACCCCGGATTTCGTCATGAAACTCGGCTGGGCCGCCGGCAAGGTGCTCTCCAAGAAAGGGACCAAGAAGGTGCTGATCGGCAAGGATACCCGTATCTCCGGTTACATGCTGGAGTCGGCACTGGAGGCGGGGCTCTCCGCCGCCGGTCTCAAAGCCATACTGATGGGACCCATGCCCACCCCGGCGGTTGCCTACCTGACTCGCACCTTCCGTGCCGAAGCCGGCATCGTCATCAGTGCATCCCACAACCCCTATTACGACAACGGCATCAAGTTCTTCTCCGCCGACGGCACCAAGCTGCCCGATGATGTCGAGCTGGCCATCGAAGCCGAGCTCGACAACGAACTCAAGTGCGTGGAGTCCGCGGAGCTTGGCAAGGCGCAGCGCATTGATGATGCGGCTGGTCGCTACATCGAATTCTGCAAGAGCACCTTCCCCTCCAATCTGAGCCTGGAAGGGCTGAAAATGGTGGTGGATTGCGGTCATGGTGCCACCTACCACATCGCCCCTTCCGTCTTCCGCGAGCTGGGTGCCGAAGTCATCGCCATCGGCTGCAGCCCGGATGGGCTCAACATCAATGACGGTGTCGGTTCCACAGCACCGGAGGCGCTGGCCGCCAAGGTCCAGGAATGCAAGGCAGATCTCGGCGTCGCCTTCGACGGTGACGGCGACCGTCTGGTGATGGTGGACAGCACTGGTTACATCATCGACGGGGATGAGATCCTCTACATCATCGCCCGGGATGCCCTGCGCCATGGCCGCCTCAAGGGCGGTGTGGTGGGCACCCTGATGGCCAACATGGGGCTGGAGCTGGCGCTTCAGACCCTGGGCATCCCCTTTGCCCGTGCCAAGGTGGGTGACCGCTATGTGCTTGAGATGATGAACGAGAAGGGCTGGCGCATCGGGGGCGAAAACTCCGGTCATATCATCTGCCTGGATCAGACCACCACGGGGGATGGTATCGTCGCCGCCCTGCAGGTGCTGACGGCCATGCGCAGTGCCGAGATGCCGCTGGCCAAATTGCGTTCGGGCATGAGCAAGTTCCCGCAAGTGCTGGTCAATGTGCGCTTCGCCGAAGGCAAGGATCCGCTGACCTCCGGTGCCGTTCAGCAGGAAGTGGCGGCAGTGGAGCAGGAACTGGCCGGCCGTGGCCGGGTGCTGTTGCGCAAATCTGGCACCGAGCCCCTGATCCGGGTCATGGTCGAAGGTGAACACGAACAGCAGGTGCGCGATATGGCAGAGCGCATCGCCAAACAGGTCGAATCGGCGTTTTAATGAACAATCAAGGCGGCTTTTTAGTCGCCTTGGTTGTATCTTGTTCAAACGATTCGAAAATTTGAAAATAGCACTTGTCAGCTGAGCATCCTCTGGATATTATCAGCCCCGCTTTCGCAAGGGAGTTGCCGATGGGACATCGCAAGCCGTTTGTAGCAGCCAACTGGAAGTTACACGGTAGTAGGTCGCAGTTAGAGCACTTTACGAGTCAGTGCACAGAGCGCATTGATGAAGACGTAGATGTGGTCTTGTGTCCATCCCATGTGCATCTCGGTTTCACAGCAGAACTGCTCGGTGAGCAGGGAAGAGTGAAGCTGGGGGCTCAGAACGTGAGTCAGCACAGACATGGCGCTTATACGGGTGAAATCTCGTGTGAGATGCTGGTCGAGGCAGGTTGCCGATATGTACTTGTTGGCCACTCCGAGCGCAGGCGTCTCTTTGGTGAGACCAGTTTTATCGTCGCAGAGAAGTTTGCGGCAGTCAGAGCAGCAGGTCTGATACCCATACTTTGTCTGGGTGAGTCAGGCGCGGCGAGGCAGGCAAGAAGAACCTTTGAGGTGATTGCCGAGGAACTGGACATCGTCATAGAGAAAAATGGCGCGATGGCTTTCGATAATGCTATCATCGCCTACGAGCCAATCTGGGCTGTAGGTACAGGTAAATGCGCCACACCCGAGCAGGCACAAGAGGTTCATTCCTTTATTCGCAGTCGCTTGGCGGAGGATACTCCGGTAATAGGTGAGAAAGTCAGAATCATCTATGGTGGGAGCGTGACACCGGCCAATGCACAAGATTTGTTTGCGCAGTCCGATATTGATGGCGGTCTGATAGGCAGGGCAAGTCTTGATGGCGAGGCGTTTTTAGGAATAGTTGAAGCGGCAAAGGGTGCAAGTTAAATGTACGAGATTCTTTTGGTCGTTTATCTGCTGGTATCGCTGGCTCTGATTGGTCTGGTAATGATTCAGCAAGGTAAAGGGGCTGATATGGGCGCCTCCTTCGGCGCAGGGGCATCGAATACAGTGTTCGGCTCCGGTGGTTCAGGAAGTTTCCTGACCCGCACAACAGCGATTTTGGCTACTCTGTTTTTCTTGATTAGTCTGGTTCTGGGTTCCATGTCCAGCAACAAGGTCAAACAGGGTAGTGAATGGGAAAATCTGCAACAGACTCAACAAGTTGAGCAGAGCAAAGCGCCAGTGAAGAAAGATACTGACGTTCCAGAGTAAGAGTTTTGCCGTGGTGGTGGAATTGGTAGACACGCTATCTTGAGGGGGTAGTGCTCTAGGGTGTGCGGGTTCGAGTCCCGCCCACGGCACCAATTAAGCAGTGAACCCGGGTAACCGGGATGTTATAGCCGCTGAGTCTTGTCTCACGAGAGTGAAGTGGCTATAATCTCGCACGATTTCGGACGCGGGGTGGAGCAGCATGGTAGCTCGTCGGGCTCATAACCCGAAGGTCGTCGGTTCAAATCCGGCCCCCGCAACCAAATTTCACGCATTTCCTACGCTCAGGAAGGCGGTCGCTGCGAGGCGACAATCAGGGTAAAGCGCCAAGCCCCGATTTGACATCGGGGCTTTTTGTTATGTGCAATTTACTCTGAATCTATTTCTATCTGGGCTATATGCCCTTTTTTCGTTTTTCGGAGGGTGACTTTGGCTACGTTGGAACAACGTTTGACCGATCTGCTCGAGGCTCCGGTCGTTGCCTTGGGTTTTGAACTGTGGGGTATCGAGTTTATCCGTGCGGGTAAGCACTCGACCTTGCGCGTTTTCATCGACTCGGAGCAAGGCGTGACGGTGGAAGACTGTGCCGAGGTGAGCCGCCAGGTCGGCGCCATCATGGATGTCGAAGATCCCATCACCGAGGAGTACTACCTTGAGGTGTCTTCCCCGGGTCTGGATCGTCCACTGTTCAAGGTCGCCCAGTTCGAAAAATACGTTGGCCAGGAGGCGGCGGTAACGCTTCGGATGGCAACAAACAACCGCCGCAAGTTCAAAGGCGTAATCAAAGCCGTGCAGGGGGACATGATCACTCTGACGGTAGATGGTAAGGACGAGGTGTTGGCTTTCACCAATATCCAAAAAGCGAACATAGTGCCGAACTTTGGTTAACGAGGCTATCGGATATGAATAAAGAGATTTTGCTGGTCGTTGACGCTGTGTCCAACGAGAAGGCTGTCCCCCGCGAGAAGATTTTCCAGGCTCTGGAGACTGCGCTGGCGACTGCGACCAAGAAAAAATACGAAGGCGAGATTGAAGTGCGTGTCGAGATCGATCGCAAGACCGGTGACTATGACACCTATCGCCGTTGGGTCGTGGTGGCCGATCAGGCTTCCATGGAGAACCCGTACGGGGAAATCACTCTCGAAGCCGCTCAGATCGAGCAGCCGGATATCCAGATCGGCGACTATGTTGAAGACCAGATTGACTCTGTGACCTTCGACCGTATCACCACCCAGACCGCCAAGCAGGTCATCGTGCAGAAAGTGCGCGAGGCCGAGCGTTCCCAGGTCGTTGACCAGTTCAAGGACAAGGAAGGCACCATCATCAGCGGCGTGGTCAAGAAGAGCAACCGCGACAACGTGATCCTGGATCTGGGCAGCAATGCCGAAGCCGTGATCTTCCGTGACGACATGTTGCCCCGTGAGACCTTCCGTCCCGGCGACCGCATCCGTGGCCTGCTCTACGCCGTGCGTCCGGAAGCCCGTGGTTCCCAGCTGTTCGTCAGCCGCTCCAGCCCGGACTTCCTGAAAGAGCTGTTCCGCATCGAAGTGCCGGAAATCGGCGAAGAGATGATTGAAATCATGGGCGCCGCCCGTGATCCGGGTTCCCGCGCCAAGATCGCGGTCAAGACCAACGATCGTCGTATCGACCCGATCGGTGCCTGTATCGGCATGCGTGGTGCCCGCGTTCAGGCCGTCTCCGCCGAGCTGAGCGGTGAGCGTGCCGACATCGTGCTGTACGATGACAACCCGGCCCAATACGTGATCAACGCCATGGCGCCAGCCGATGTGGCCTCCATCATCGTCGATGAAGACAACCACACCATGGACATCGCCGTGGAAGCCGCCAACCTGGCCCAGGCCATCGGCCGCAACGGTCAGAACGTGCGTCTGGCCTCCCAGCTGACCGGTTGGGAACTGAACGTGATGACCGTCGAGGACATGCGTGCCAAGCACCAGGCCGAGAACGACCGCATCATGAACCTGTTCACCAGCACCCTCGACATCGACGACGATTTCGCCGGCCTGCTGATGGAAGAGGGCTTCTCCACCCTGGAAGAGATCGCCTTCGTCCCGGTCAACGAGCTGCTGGCCATCGACGGTCTGGATGAAGACATGGTCGAAGAGCTGCGCAAGCGTGCCAAGGATGCCCTGACCACCAAGGCCCTGGCCAAAGAAGAATCCTTTGAAGGCGTCGAGCCTTCCGAAGAACTGCTCAATCTCTCCGGCCTCGGTCGTGAAATGGCCTATGCCCTGGCCGCTCGCGGCGTCGGCACCCTGGAAGATTTGGCAGAGCAAGGTATCGATGACCTTGCCGACATCGAAGAGTTGACCGCCGAGAAGGCAGGTGAGCTCATTATGGCTGCTCGCAATATCTGTTGGTTCGGAGAAGAGCAGTCTGAATAAGGTCAAACGGAGGAAAATGAATGGCAGAAGTATCAGTTAAGCAACTTGCCACTGACATCGACACGCCGGTTGATCGTCTTCTCCAGCAGTTTGTCGATGCCGGCATCGTGAAGAGCAAGGCCGACGACATGGTCAGCGAGTCTGAGAAACAGACTCTGCTGGCACATCTGAAGAAACAGCATGGAGGTGACGAGGTCACCGCACCTGCTCGCATGACCTTGCAGCGCAAGACCAAGAGCACCCTGAGTGTTCAGGGGACTGGTGGCAAGAACAAGGAAGTGCAGGTAGAAGTGCGCAAGTCTCGCACCTATGTAAGACGCTCGGCGCTGGAAGATGAACAGCGCCAGGCGGAAGCCGAGGAAACAGCGCGTTTGGAAGCAGAAGAAAAAGCTCGTCGCGAGGCCGAAGAGAAGGCCCGCCTCGACGCTGAAGAGAAGGCTCGCCGTGAGGCTGAGCAGGCTCGTCGTGAAGCTGAGGAAAAGGCGCGGATCGAGGCACAACAGAAGGCTCGACAGGCTCAACAGCCCGCCAAAGCAGCCGTTAGCACAGCTCAGCAAGAGGCAGAAAAGATGGCCAAGCGCGAAGCAGAAGAACTGAAGCGCCAACAGGAACAGACAGCTTTGCAAAAAGCTGAAGAACTCGCCGCGAAGAAAGCCGAAGAGGCTCGCATCATGGCGGAACAGAATGCGGCCCGCTGGGCTGAAGAAGAAGCGGCTCGCGCCAAAGAGAGCAGCGATTACCATCTGACCACCAACAAGCACGCGCAAGCGGCCGAAGATGAGTTGGATCGTAAGGAAGAGACCAGCCGTCGCACGGCTGCCGCTGCCAAGGCGCCGAAGAAGGTCGGCCGTCGCGAAGACGACCGCAATGACCGCAACTCCCGCGATCCCCGTGCCCGCAAAGGCAAGCGTGGCAAGATGGCCATGCCGAACGCCATGAAACACGGCTTCAACAAGCCGGCTGCCGTGGTCAACCGTGACGTCGTCATCGGCGAGACCATCACAGTGGCGGAGCTCGCCAACAAGATGGCCGTCAAGGGCGTTGAAGTCATCAAGGTGATGATGAAGATGGGTGCCATGGCCACCATCAACCAGGTGATCGACCAGGAGACCGCTCAGCTGGTCGCCGAGGAGATGGGTCACAAGGTAGTGCTGCGCCGTGAGAACGAGCTGGAAGAGGCGGTACTTAGCGATCGTGACGAGACCTCCGAAGCCAAGCCGCGTGCGCCGGTCGTGACCATCATGGGTCACGTCGACCACGGCAAGACCTCGCTGCTGGACTATATCCGTAAAGCCAAGGTCGCCGCAGGCGAAGCCGGTGGCATTACCCAGCACATCGGTGCGTACCACGTACAGACCGACAGCGGCATGATCACCTTCCTGGATACCCCGGGTCACGCGGCGTTTACCTCCATGCGTGCTCGTGGTGCCAAGGCGACCGACATCGTTGTGCTGGTTGTTGCAGCTGACGACGGCGTGATGCCGCAAACCATCGAAGCTATCCAGCACGCCAAGGCGGCCGGTGTGCCGCTGGTTGTTGCGGTGAACAAGATCGACAAGCCTGAAGCGGATCCGGATCGCGTCAAGACCGAGCTGGCCCGTTACAACGTCATGTCCGAAGAGTGGGGTGGCGATTGCCAGTTCGTGCACGTCTCCGCCAAGTCTGGCGAAGGCATCGACGACCTGCTGGAAGCCATCCTGATCCAGGCCGAAGTCCTGGAGCTGAAAGCGGTGGTTGACGGCATGGCCAACGGCGTCGTGATCGAATCCTTCCTGGATAAAGGTCGTGGTCCGGTTGCCACCGTGCTGGTACAGGAAGGCACTCTGCGTCAGGGCGACATTGTGCTGTGTGGTCTTGAGTACGGCCGGGTTCGCGCCATGCGTGACGAACTGGGTCGCGAGATCAAGGAAGCAGGTCCCTCTCTGCCAGTGGAAATTCTGGGTCTGTCCGGCGTTCCCTCTGCCGGTGACGAAGCCACGGTCGTGCGTGACGAGAAGAAAGCCCGTGAAGTGGCGCTCTACCGTCAGGGCAAGTTCCGCGAAGTCAAGCTGGCTCGCCAGCAGAAGGCCAAGCTGGAAAACATGTTTGCCAACATGACTGAGGGCGAAGTGTCCGAAGTGAACGTGGTGATCAAGGCCGATGTACAAGGCTCTGTGGAAGCGATCTGCGATGCGCTGGTCAAACTCTCCACCGACGAAGTGAAGGTGAAGATCGTGGGTTCCGGCGTAGGTGGCATCACCGAAACCGACGCGACCCTGGCCGCGGCTTCCAGCGCCATCCTGGTGGGCTTCAACGTCCGTGCCGACGCTTCTGCGCGCAAGGTCATCGAATCCGAGAGCCTGGATCTGCGTTACTACTCCGTCATCTATGACCTGATCGACGAAGTGAAGCAGGCCATGAGCGGCAAGCTGGCTCCTGAGTATCGTCAGGAGATCATCGGTCTGGCTGAAGTGCGTAGCGTCTTCAAGTCGCCGAAGTTCGGCGCCGTTGCCGGCTGTATGGTTACCGAAGGTGTGGTCAAGCGTTCCAACCGCATTCGCGTTCTGCGTGACAACGTGGTTATCTATGAAGGCGAGCTGGAATCCCTGCGCCGCTTCAAGGATGACGTCAACGAAGTTCGCAACGGCTACGAGTGTGGTATCGCGGTCAAGAACTACAACGACGTGCGTGAAGGCGACCAGATCGAGGTGTACGAGACCGTTGAAATCCAGCGGACTCTGTAAGCCGAGCGTTAGACAAAATAGGGGGCCGCGGCCCCCTTTTATCGCAGGATAGAATATGGCCAGAGAATTCAGCCGGACCCGTCGGGTCGGGCAGCAGATCCAGCGTGAAATCGCGCTGATCCTGCAGCGCGAGGTGAAAGACCCGCGCATCGGCATGGTGACCGTCTCCGACGTGGAGGTCTCCAAGGACCTCAACTATGCCAAGGTTTATGTCACCTTCTTGCAACTGGAGAATGACGCCGAGCGCATCAAGGAAGGGCTCAAGGGCCTGACCGAGGCTGCCGGTTACATCCGCAGCCTGCTGGGCAGCGCCATGCGTCTGCGGGTGGTGCCCGAGCTGCGTTTCTACTACGACCAGACCCTGGTCGAGGGGATGCGCCTCTCCAACCTGGTGACCAACACTGTGCGTGAAGACAAGCGTCGCATGACTGAAGCCGGTCGTGACGAAGAGCAATCCGCACCGGATGACACGACTGAGGATAACGCCTGAGATGTCTCGTAGACGTCGTTTCAAAGGCCGTGACGTACACGGCATCCTGCTGCTGGACAAACCGACCGGCCTGACTTCCAACGATGTGTTGCAGAAGGTCAAGCGGATCTACAACGCCGCCAAGGCTGGCCATACCGGCGCCCTGGACCCCCTGGCCACCGGCATGTTGCCGATCTGCCTCGGGGAGGCCACCAAGTTCTCCCAGTATCTGCTGGAAGCGGACAAGCGCTATGAGGTGACCGCCAAGCTGGGCGAGCGCACCAATACCAGTGACTCCGACGGCGAGGTGGTTTCCACCCGCCCGGTGAACGTGGCGGTGGGCACCCTGATCGAGGCGCTGGACCAGTTCCGCGGCCCCATCATGCAGGTGCCGTCCATGTACTCCGCCCTCAAGCACAACGGCCGCCCGCTCTACGAATATGCCCGTGAAGGGATCGAGATCGAGCGGGAAGCCCGTCCCATCACCATCTTCGAACTCAAGCTGCTCGGCTTCGAGGGGGACGAGGTGAAGCTGGAAGTGCATTGCAGCAAGGGTACCTATATCCGCTCCCTGGTGGACGATCTGGGGGAAGTGCTGGGCTGTGGCGCTCACGTCACCCAGCTGCGTCGCACCCAGGTGGCGAGCTACCCCTACGAGCGGATGCTGACCCTGGAGCAGCTCGAGTGTATCTTCGAGCAGGCCAAGGCCGAAAGCATTCCGCCACGGGAGCAGCTGGATCCCCTGT
This sequence comes from Aeromonas sp. QDB25, assembly GCF_027707725.1. Lineage (NCBI taxonomy): Bacteria > Pseudomonadati > Pseudomonadota > Gammaproteobacteria > Aeromonadales > Aeromonadaceae > Aeromonas > Aeromonas sp. QDB25. Next base: position 73,024 of record NZ_JAPCIZ010000001.1, read on the forward strand.
TGCTGCCGATGGACACCGCTGTGGCCTCCCTGCCCGAGGTGAACATGCTGGTCGCCGTGGCCGCCTATGTGAACCAGGGTCAGGCCGTGCAGGTGGCAGGTAGCCCCCAAAGTGGCCAGGTCCGCATGACGGTTGGCCCGGAGCGCGAATTCATCGGGGTTGGCGAGATCGATGACGAGGGGCGCGTGGCGCCCAAGCGTCTGGTTCGCTACCACGACGAGGAGTGATCCTCAGGTGGTATCGGTCTGTCACGCGTCTTTCCCGTTGCGAAAAGGGGCGGGGACGATTATGATACCGCCCTCATTTCACGGCTGAATTAGAGATTGGCTGTGAACCTTTAAACACTCTACTGGAGTAATACCATGTCTCTAAATGCTGAGATCAAAGCTCAAATCGTTGCCGACAACGCTCGTGGCGCCAACGACACCGGTTCCCCCGAAGTGCAAGTTGCCCTGCTGACTGCCCAGATCAACCATCTGCAAGGTCACTTCAAGGAGCACGCCAAGGATCACCACGGTCGTCGCGGTCTGCTGCGCATGGTTTCCCAGCGTCGTAAGCTGCTGGACTACCTGAAGCGTAAAGACGTTCAGCGCTACGCTGCTCTGATCGCCAAGCTGGGTCTGCGTCGTTAATCGACCATCAGATTTCGCAAAAAAGGGGAACCGCGAGGTTCCCCTTTTTTATTGCCCGTTTCAAACAGGATGCAGGCCGTTGCCTGCCTCACAGAATTGACGTCCGCGCTTACCTTTTGATGCGAATCAAGTATACTTGCACGCGAATTTAAAGCGCCAAATTGTTAAAAGGAAATTCACGTGAATCCTATTGTAAAGTCATTCCAGTACGGTCAACACACCGTCACACTGGAAACCGGTGTGATGGCCCGTCAAGCCACTGCGGCCGTCATGGTCAGCATGGACGATACCTGTGTCTTCGTGACTGTCGTTGGCAAGAAAGAGGCCGATCACGGCCGTGATTTCTTCCCGCTGACCGTCAACTATCAGGAGCGTACCTATGCTGCTGGTCGTATCCCGGGTGGTTTCTTCCGTCGTGAAGGCCGTCCGAGCGAGGGTGAGACCCTCATCTCCCGTCTGATCGACCGTCCCATCCGTCCGCTGTTCCCGGAAGGCTTCCTCAATGAGGTTCAGGTGGTTGCCACCGTCATGTCCGTGAACCCGGCCGTTTCTCCCGACATCGTTGCCATGATCGGTGCCTCCGCGGCCCTGGCCATCTCCGGCATCCCGTTCGGCGGCCCGATCGGTGCAGCCCGCGTGGGTTACATGAACGGCCAGTACGTGCTGAACCCGACCACCACCGAACTGCCCCAGAGCGATCTGGATCTGGTGGTTGCCGGTACTGCCAATGCGGTGCTGATGGTGGAATCCGAAGCGGCCATCCTCTCCGAAGAGGTGATGCTGGGCGCCGTGGTCTACGGTCACGAGCAGATGCAGACCGTGATCAACGCCATCAATGAATTCGCTGCCGACGTCGGTACCAAGCCCTGGGACTGGACCCCGCCTGCCGTCAACGAAGCGCTGAAAGCCAAAGTTGCCGAACTGGCCACCGCTGAACTGGGTGAAGCCTACCGCATCACCGAGAAGGCTGTTCGTTACGAAACCATCGCAGCCATCAAGGGCCGCGTGGTCGAGCAAGTCATCGCATCCGGCGTGGAAGAAGATGCCAAGAAGATCGGCGAAGAGTTCCACAGCCTGGAGAGCCGCATCGTCCGTGGTCGCGTCGTACGTGGTGAGCCGCGTATCGACGGTCGCGATCCGGAAATGATCCGCGCCCTCTCCGTCGGTACCGGCATCCTGCCCCGTGCCCATGGTTCTGCCCTGTTCACCCGTGGTGAAACCCAGGCCATCGTGGTGGCCACTCTGGGTACCGAGCGTGACGCCCAGAACATCGACGAGCTGACCGGCAACCGTGCCGATCGCTTCATGCTGCACTACAACTTCCCGCCCTACTGCGTCGGCGAGACCGGCATGATGGGCAGCCCGAAGCGTCGTGAAATCGGTCACGGCCGTCTGGCCAAGCGCGGCGTTGCTGCCGTGATGCCGAGCGCCGCCGAGTTCCCGTACGTGGTGCGCGTGGTCTCTGAAATCACCGAATCCAACGGCTCCTCCTCCATGGCGTCTGTCTGTGGTTCCTCCCTGGCGCTGATGGATGCCGGTGTGCCGATCAAGGCCTCCGTTGCCGGTATCGCCATGGGTCTGGTGAAGGAAGAAGAAGGTTTCGTCGTGTTGTCCGACATCCTGGGTGACGAAGATCACCTGGGCGACATGGACTTCAAGGTAGCCGGTACCAGCGAAGGTGTGACCGCGCTGCAGATGGACATCAAGATCGAAGGCATCACCAAAGAGATCATGGAGATTGCGCTGAAGCAAGCTCGTGGCGCTCGTCTGCACATCCTGAAGGTGATGGACGAAGCTATCCAGGCTCCCCGTGCCCAGATCTCCGATTTCGCACCGCGCATCCACACCATCAAGATCAATCCTGAGAAGATCAAGGACGTGATCGGCAAGGGTGGTTCCGTGATCCGTGCACTGACCGAAGAGACCGGCACCAACATCGAGCTGGATGATGACGGTACCGTTCGCATCTCCGCCGTGGCCAACGAAGCCGCCATGGAAGCGATCCGCCGCATCGAGGCCATCACCGCCGAGATCGAAGTGAACCGCATCTACGAAGGCAAGGTCGTGCGCCTGGCTGACTTCGGCGCCTTCGTCAACATCCTGCCGGGTAAAGACGGTCTGGTGCACATCTCCCAGATCACCGATGCCCGCGTGCAGAACGTGGCCGACTTCCTGAAAATCGGCGACGTGGTGAAGGTGAAGGTACTGGAAGTGGACCGTCAGGGCCGTGTGCGTCTCTCCATCAAGGAAGCGAACGCACCGACTGAAGCGGCTGCTGCTCCTGCTGCCGTTGCCGTCGAAGAGCCGGCTGCCGAATAAGGCTGCCGTATGTGAAAGAGCCGACCCTTGGGTCGGCTTTTTTGTGCCTGTCGCCCGGCATGGCGCAGATTGTCTCCTTGTTCCTTTTGGCGCCCCTTGATATAAGGGACGACCCCGCTTCGTTGGCAAAAGGAATTGCAGCATGTCATGGGCCTACCTCAGGCAGTTTCCTTCCCTGGTCTGGATCGTCATCCTGGGCACTTTCATGGTGCGTACCACCTTCTTCATGGTCTGGCCCTTTCTCTCGATCCTGCTCTACCGTGACTACGGACTTTCGGCGACCCTGATAGGCCTGATTCTGGGGGCCACGGCGGCGCTTTCCACGCTTGTCAGCTTCTATGGCGGCTGGCTCTCGGACAAATGGGGGCGGCGCAACATCCTGCTGTTCGGCTGCCTGGTTTCCGCCGCCAGTGTGGCCCTGCTCGGCCTCTCCCACCAGGTGGGCTGGCTGGCACTCGGGGTGATCGGCAGCGGACTCTCCTACGGGCTCATCGACTCACCGGGCAAGGCACTGATGGCCGACAATCTGGCCGAGCCCAAAGCCCGTGAGCTGGCGCTGCACCTGCGTTATTTCCTGCTCAACCTGGGGGCGGCCATCGGTCCTCTGCTCGGCGTCACCTATGGCCTGAGCGCGCGTCAGGAGACCTTCCTGTTGCTCAGTGCCAGCTATCTGCTGCTTGGCATCGTCTTTGTCATCGGGTTCAGGCTGGCAGGTTGCCACACCAGCCAGGCGGCCGGGCCCGGCATGCGTGCCGTGCTGCGGGTGCTCTGGCAGGACAGGGGGTTTCTGCTGCTGATCATGGCCAATCTGCTGCTGATGCTGGTCTATGCCCAGTTCGAGTCGCCCCTCATCCAGTATCTGACCCGCGCGGGGACGCCGGAGGTGGAGCGGCTCATCGGCTGGCTGGTGACGACCAACGCGCTGACCATAGTGATGCTGCAGTTTCCCCTGCTGCACCTGACTGCCCGCTGGTCCACACGGCGCAAGCTGCAACTCGGGGTGGCGCTCTTTCTCGGCGCCCAGTTGCAGTTTGCGCTGGGGGATACCGCCATCTGGTGGCACTGGATAGTGGCGGTGATCCTCCTGAGCGTCGGGGAGTGCATCCTCTTCCCCTTGCTCAATGTGCTGATCGATCAGATGGCGCCTGGTCATTTGAAGGGGAGCTATTTCGGGGCGGCTTCCATCTCCGGACTCGGGGTGGCCATGGGGGCCTTGCTGGGAGGCTGGGTGCTGGCCCACTGGGGCGGGAGCTGGCTTTATGCCCTGATGGCGCTGCTCTGCCTGGTGATCCTGATGCTCTATGGTCTGAGTACCCGGACCTCGCGCACTGCGCTGGTCCGGGTCGGGCCCTGACGGCTAGAAGGTCAGCACCTTGTCGGCGGCCAGAGTCCATTGGGCCAGCAAGGGGAGGGTGCCTATCTCTATGCCCTCGACAAGGGGTAGCGGGGTGATGCCGCGCGCATCGGTGCAACTCTTGCAAAGCCGGATCCGGGTGCCCTGAGCCAGCAGTATCTCCAGCATCTGGCGCAGGTTGTAGCCCTCGGCCGGAGCCTGCCCGGCCAGAGCAGCAGTGACGGCATCCGACATCAGGAAGAGGTTGAGGTCTACCTTTCCCTCCTCTTTGAGGGCGATGCCGAGGCGCAGGGCATTGAACAGGGACTCGCTGCCATAGGGGGCGCCGTTGGCAATGATGAGAATGTGTTGGGTCATGTGGCTCTCCTGATTGAAAGGGCCATTGTAGCTTTGGCGAAAGCGGCCCGGCATGATGCAGAGCACACTCTGTCGTAGCCCGGCCCCGTGTGTCTTGACCTCACACAGGGAGTCAGGTCTCATGGACGGCCATCCAGTATGACAGAACAAAGAGGTTGTTATGTGGAAGATCGCCGGAATAGGCTTATTGTTGTTGGCCGGACAAGCCTATGGTAGTGAAAACATCGGCTGCAAGGCCAGACAGCAGGCCGTGACGGATCAGCTTGCGTTCGCCAGGGCGCACAACAACCAGGAGCAGGTAGCCGGCCTTGAGCGGGCACTGCGCAACCTGGAGGCCCATTGTACCGATGCCGGGCTCCTTGAGGAGCAGCAGCGCAAGGTGGTCAAGCAGAGGGAAGAAGTGGAAGAGCGGCTGGCCGAGTTGCAGAGCGCACGGGTATTGGGCAAGCCGGACAAGATTGCCAAGAAGCAGTCCAAGCTGGAGGAGTCCCAGGCCGAGTTGCTGGAAGCCCAGCGCGAACTCGAGGCGCTGCAAAAACTGGTCAAACCCTGAGGGAAGGGCAGCGCAATAGAAAAAGCCGGGCATGCCCGGCTTTTTCTATTTTTGGATAATGCACTCTGCGAGTGTCAGACGCTGACTGCCTGTGCATCCGCACGAACTTTTCCATCAACTGATCTTCGGTTTCCACCCTATGGACGGGATCTCGGAGGATGCCGCACATGGGGCACAGACGCTGATGCAGGCGTTACTGCCTGTGCATCCGCACGAATTTCTCCATCAGCTGATCTTCGGTTTCCACCCTATGGACGGGATCCCGGAGGATGCCGTACAAGGGGCGCAGACGCTGATGCAGGCGTTACTGCTACTGCTACTGCTACTGCTACTGCTACTGCTACTGCTACTGCCTGTGCATCCGCACAAACTTTTCCATCAGCTGATCTTCGGTCTCCACGTGGGCGGGATCCCAGATGATGCAGTCGATGGGGCAGACGCTGATGCAGGTGGGCTTCTCATAGTGGCCGACGCATTCGGTGCAGCGATCCGGGTCTATCTCGTAGATCTTGCTCCCCAGGGTGATGGCCTGGTTCGGACACTCCGGATCGCACATGTCACAGTTGATGCACTTGTCGGTGATGAGCAGTGCCATCTCAGGCCGCCGAGTGAGGTTGACGGGTATCCTCGCGCTCGCCGAGGTTGCGCAGCAGGATGCCGTAATTCACGTCGATCTCCTTGGGAACCGGCACGTAGACCACGTGGCCGTTGCCCGGCGCGGTGTCGATGAGCTCGCCCTTGCGGTTCTGCATCTGCTCCAGGTTGAAGCTGAGGTTGCCCTGGGGGGTCATCAGCTCCAGGCTGTTGCCCAGCAGGAACTTGTTCTTCACCTCGACTTCGACCATGTCACCATTGCGACCGGTGATCTCGCCGACGAACTGCTGGGTGTCGGAGACGGAGTAACCGTAGTCGTAGTTCTGGTATTCGCTGTGGTTGTGACGGCGCAGGAAGCCCTCGGTGTAGCCGCGGTGGGCCAGGTTCTCGAGGGTGCCCATCAGGGTCGGATCGAACGGACGGCCAGCCACCGCATCGTCGATGGCCTTGCGATAGACCTGGGCGGTACGGGCGCAGTAGTAGAAGGACTTGGTACGGCCTTCGATTTTCAGGGAATGAACGCCCATTTTGGTCAGGCGCTCAACGTGCTCGACGGCGCGCAGATCCTTGGAGTTCATGATGTAGGTGCCGTGCTCGTCTTCAAACGCAGTCATGAACTCGCCCGGGCGGTTGGACTCTTCCAGCAGCACCAGGGCATCGGTCGGCTTGCCTGCGCCCAGGGTCGGATCCACCTTTTGCACGGCGATGGGCTCCTGGCGGTGGACGATCTGGCCCACGTCATCTTCCTTGCCCTCGTGCACCTTGTACTCCCAGCGGCAGGAGTTGGTGCAGGTACCCTGGTTGGGGTCACGCTTGTTGATGTAGCCGGAGAGCAGGCAGCGGCCGGAGTAGGCCATGCACAGCGCCCCGTGGACGAAGACTTCCAGTTCCATCTCCGGCACCTGCATGCGGATCTCCTCGATCTCGTCGAGAGACAGCTCGCGGGAGAGGATGGCACGGGTCAGTCCCATCTGATGCCAGAACTTCACCGTGGCCCAGTTGACCGCGTTGGCCTGCACCGAGAGGTGGATAGGCATGTCGGGGAAGGCTTCGCGCATCATCATGATGAGGCCGGGGTCGGACATGATGAGTGCATCCGGCTTCATATCCACCACGGGGCGCATGTCGCGGATGAAGGTCTTGAGCTTGGAGTTGTGGGGCTGGATGTTGGCCACCACATAGAACTGCTTGCCGAGGGCATGGGCCTCGTTGATGCCGAGCTGCAGATTCTCGTGATCGAATTCGTTGTTGCGTACCCGCAGGCTGTAGCGCGGCTGGCCCGCATAGACGGCGTCTGCGCCATAGGCATAGGCGTAGCGCATGTTCTTGAGGGTCCCGGCAGGGGAGAGCAATTCTGGTCTGAACATGTTGGACTCTTTTATCTGATTGCAAATCAGGACGGCGCCACCTGATGGCGTCGTGTGGGTTCATCGGTGGCGCGACCGTCTTCGACGCACGGCCATCCGATGGGGGTACATCGGAGCAGGAGGTGACTCGATACTCCGGATATACGGGGTGCGAGATTGTACTCGTGACCGCCTCGTCATGCAATTTGGGACGACCCTGGCATGCCTGCGCCATGTTCATTTTACGCTCAGACTGGGGTTGCTAGAGTACAAGGGGTGAAAGAGGCCCCCGAGTTGGCAGTGAAATGGATCTTTTCGGCGAAAAAGACCATCTCCAAGTTGAAATTTTGCCCTGCTCGGGAAAGAATGCGCGCTCGGTTGTTGGTCCCCGGTGACGGGGCCACAAGAGACCGATGATGAGCAGGGCAAAGGCCCACAGGAACAGGAAACCATACAGGAATTTTATGAATCCCCTTCGCATTGCCGCTTCGGCTCTTTTATGTACGCTGGCGCTGGTCAGCCAGCAGGCCGCCGCCGTTGAATACCAGCTGCCTGCAGCCAACAGCCGCCTGATTGGTGAGAACCAGGAATACGTGGTGCCCGCAGACAACCGTCCGCTGGAGCAGATCGCCTCCGACTTCCAGCTGGGTCTGACCAACATCATGGAAGCCAACCCGGGCGTCGACCCCTACCTGCCCAAGGCGGGCAGCACGCTGATCATTCCCCATCAGCTGATCCTGCCCAACGCTCCCCGCGAAGGGATCGTCATCAACGTGGCGGAGATGCGTCTCTACTACTACCCGAAGGGCAAGAACGTGGTGCATGTGCTGCCCATCGGCATCGGCCAGCTCGGGGTCAACACCCCGGAGAACTGGATCACCAAGGTTGAACGCAAGCGTGCCAACCCGACCTGGACCCCGACCGAGAATATCCGTCGCCGCTACGCCGCCCAGGGCAAGACCCTGCCCGCGGTCTGGCCGGCCGGCCCGGACAACCCCATGGGCCTGCACGCGCTCTACATCGGCAACCTGTACGCCATCCACGGCACCAACGCCACCTTCGGTATCGGTTTGCGGGTGAGCAGCGGCTGCGTGCGCCTGCGCGCCGACGACATCAAGTACCTGTTCGATCATGTGCCGGTCGGCACCCGCGTCCAGTTCGTCAACCAGCCGGTCAAGACCACGGTCGAGCCGGATGGCGGTCGCTACATGGAAGTGCACGAGCCGCTGTCGCGCACCGAGGAAGAGTTCAACTCCACCGCCTCCGTGCCGCTGCCCATGACCCCGGCTACCACCCGCTTCATCGCCCATGCTGACAGCGATTCCAACGTGGTCAAGCAGGTGCTGGAACAGCGTACCGGCATCCCGACCCGCCTCAATCCAGAGGCGTAATGGCCGGCAAGTGCAGTTAAACAACAACGGCGACCTGATGGTCGCCGTTGTTGTTTCTGCATATCCGGACGTCAGCTGGCTGGTGGGGCATAGAGGGCAAGCCAGTTGCCTTCGGTATCCTCGATGATGACCCTGGACCCATGACCACTGCCGATGCTGTGCAGAGGCTCCAGCACCCGCCCGCCGAGCCGGGGGACCAGCAGCTCCGCCTCCTGCAGCCTGTCACCGAGGGAGAGATAGATGAGGGGACCGGCACCGCCGGGCTGGTGATATTTGTCCATGGGGCCGAGACAGGCCGCCGCGTTGCTGCCGTCGTGGCGCAGCATGGCAAAGCGCATGGTCTCTTCCTGGATGGGGGTGACCTGCACATCGAGCAGGGCCGAGTAGAAGTCCATGGCGCGATCCAGATCCCGTGTCGGAATGTCGGCCCAGACCAGGGTGTTGTCCATCGTCGTATTCTCCAGAGTTCCCGGCCAACGCGGTCGGTGGCTCTTTGAGGTTAGAAGTGGCTGTCGGGGGGCGCCATGGATAAAAAAAGCGGAGCCTGATGGCGCCGCTTGAAGGGGGAAGAGCCGAGTAAGGCTCCCCTCTTATTTGCCGGCAATGCTGAGCCCGCCAAAGCGGATCAGCGGGGCATAGAAGTCCTTGCCATCGTCGTGGTGCAGCTGGTTGCCGACCGCTTCCAGCTCCCCGAGCAGACGATAGAAGTTGCCCGCCACCGTGATGCCGCGTACCGGTGCCACGCGCTCGCCATTTCGGCAGAGGAAGCCGGAGGCGCCGAACGAGAAGTCGCCGCTCACCGCATCGGCCCCGGAGTGCAGGCCGTCCAGCTTGACCAGCTCCAGGTACTCACCGCTTTGTACCTCGGCCTCGCCGTGGGGGCCGAGCCCGAACACCAGGTGACGAGGGGCCACGTCCAGGGCACTGCGGGCACTTCGGGCGGCTGCACCGTTGCTTGTCACGCCGAAGTGGCGGGCGGTGGCGCTGTTGTGCAGCAGGGTCTTGAGCTCCCCCTCGCCGATGAGCAGGAGATCCGAAGTGGCGGCCCCTTCGCCGTCAAACGCCTTGATCTTCATGCCCCCCGGCATATAGGCACGACTCTCCAGGGTGAGCCAGCGAGAAGCCACGCTTTGGCCCAGCTTGTCGCGCCAGGGGTTGATCCCCTGCTGGGCCCACTTGCCAGACAGGGCGGACTGGAAGCAGCCAAACAGGCTGGCAAAGCAGTGGGTGCTGAAGATGACGCTGTAGCGACCGCTTAGCACCGCCTCACCCATCAGCAGGCCATCGGCCACGGCGTGGATCTGGCGGATGAGAGGCTGGCTCTCCAACTCGTCGAAGCGCCGTGCGTACTGTCCCTGGTAGTGCATGGACTGGCGGCCCTCTCGCTCGATGAGAGCGGAGCTGTGGCAGCCGACGCTGAACTCCTGATGTTCGCAGACGCTGCCCTGGCTGTTGGCAAGCCAGAAGCGGCTCTCCCCCTCGAAGAAGCCGTTGTAGGGGGCGCCGGTCACGTCCGGCAGGGCCAGCATGTCGGACTCGAGGCGCAGGGTCAGGGCGATCTTCTCTTCCACCGCCGTGGTGTCGGCCTGATGTATTTCGGCGCAGTCGGTGATGAGCCTGCTCTGCTGCACTGTGATGCGCTGATCCGGGTCCACCTTGGCGAAGTGGCTCGCATCGAGCGCATCCTGCACCATGGCGTCCAGGGCCGACGCGTCGAGGGACTCGGAATAGGCGATGCCGACCCGGCCTTCCTTGATGAGGCGAATGCCGATTTGCTGGCTGCTGGTGACCTTGTATTCACTGAGTTCGCCCTTGTCGGCCTTGAGGGAGAAGGCCTTCTCCTGATTGGCGATGACGTCTGCCTCGGCACCCAGATCGGCGACCTGCTCCAGCAGACGGGCAAGCAGTTGGTTCATGTTGAGTTGGCTCATCAGGCGTTCCCTCCGACCAGGATATTGTCAACCTTGAGCGGCGGCTGGCCGACCGAGGCGGGAATGGATCCGGAGACCGAGCCGCACATGCCGGCGGAGAGGGCCAGATCGCGCCCCACCATGGAGATCTCCTTCAATACCTGCGGGCCGGTGCCGATCAGGGTGGCCGACTTGAGGGGCCGGGTGATCCTGCCCCCCTCGATGAGGTAGGCCTCCTGCACGTTGAAGTTGAACTCGCCGGTACCGGGCTGCACAGAGCCACCCCCCATCCGCTTGGCATAGATGCCGTGTTCCACGGTTGCCAGCATGTCGTCGAGGCTGTAGTTGCCCGGCTCGATATAGGTGTTGCGCATGCGGGAGGCGGGGGCGAACTTGTAGGATTCCCGGCGCCCGGAGCCGGTGCGGGCGTAGCCGGTGCGAAGGGCCCCCATTCTGTCCACCAGGAAGCCGGTCAGCACGCCGTCCTTGATGAGCTGGGTGTGCTGGGTCGCCATCCCCTCGTCATCGACGTTGATGGAGCCCCAGGCGTTGCCCTGCAAGCCCTCGTCCACCGCGCTGACCGCGGGGTTGGCGATGAGCTGGCCCATCTTGTCGTGGAATACGGATGCCTTCTTGGCCACGGAGGTAGTCTCCAGCAGGTGACCGCACGCTTCGTGGAAGATGACGCCGCCAAAGCCGCTCTCCATGATGACCGGCAGCTTGCCGCTCGGGCAGGGGGCGGCGCCCAGCTTTACCAGTGCCTGGCGGGTGGCGGTGAGAGCCAGCTCGCGGGGGTCGATGCTCTCGGCATGCTCCCATCCCTTCATGGCACCGGGGGCTTCATAACCTACGCTCTGCTCGCCCCCGTCCAGGGCGATGGTCTGGGCCATGATGCGGTTGTAGTGGCGGCGATCGCTCACCTGCACCCCTTCGCTGTTGAAGATCTCCACCTCCTGCTCCCAGCCGAGCACGTTGCCCGAGAACTGGCTCACCTTGTCGCTCTCGGCGCGGGCCGCAGCGTCCATGGCATGCAGGTAGGCGATCTTCTGCTCCAGCAGCTTGTCGGCCGACAGCGGCAGAGCGATGGGGTTGCGGTCGGTCAGGCGGGTGAAGTCAAAGGCAGTAGCGGTGACCACGGGGTCACGCCTGTCCTTGGCCGCCAGCAGGGTAACGATGCGCAAGAGCTCGTTGCGATCGGCCAGATTGGTGTAGCCATAGAGCACCTTGTGGCCGTAGCACAGGCGAACGCCGATACCGAAGTCGAGACCACCGCTGATGTTCTCTATCTGGCTGGAGAGCAGGCTGAGCTGGCTGCGGCGCTTGCGCTCCACAAACAGCTCGGCGAAGTCGGCACCCAGAGCCAGCGCGTGATCGAGCACGTCGCGGGCGATGGCGGGGGCCAATAGGGAGAATGAAGTCATAGAATATCCTTTTCTGGTCTGTCCGTTTGCTTCCGACACCCGGCGTTGTGTTGTTATGGGGTGTCGACCTCATTGTTGCAGACCAGAAGCAAAAAGTCGCTATAGCGTCAGCCGATGATACCAAACGAGAAAATCGGTGCGATTTATGCGCCCGGCAGCCCGAGCGCAGGCTACCGGCAGGGGAGGTTGGCGCCGCTCATGGCGCTCGCTTGATATGAGGTCGCCCCACTGCTCGATACGGGGTCGGTCTGGTCGTCCATTGGCTGGCGTCGTTGAACATCCAGGCGATCAGGGTCAGAGCAGTTCGTGGATCTCGCTCAGGATCTGGTCGACCCACTGCTCGATGCGGGGTCGGTCTGGTCGTCCATTGGCCGGCGTCGTCGAACATCCAGGCGATCAGGGTCAGAGCAGTGCGTGGATCTCGCTCAGGATCTGGTCGACCCACTGCTCGATGCGGGGTCGGTCTGGTCGTCCATTGGCTGGCGTCGTCGAACATCCAGGCGATCAGGATCAGAGCAGTTCGTGGAGCTCGCTCAGGATCTGGTCGACCCACTGCTCGATGCGGGGTCGGTCTGGTCGTCCATTGGCTGGCGTCGTCGAACATCCAGACGGCCAGGGTCAGAGCAGTTCGTGGATCTCGCTCAGGATCTGGTCGACCCACTGCTCGATGCGGGACTCGGTCTGGTCGTACTGGTTGGCGTCATCGAGGGCCAGCCCGACGAAGTGACGGCCATCGTCGATGAGCGCCTTGGAGGCGTCAAACTCGTACCCCTCGTTGGGCCAGTAGCCCACCAGCTTGACACCCTTGGGGACCAGCTGATCGTGCAGCAGGCCGAGGGCATCCTGATACCACTCCCCATAGCCCAGCTGATCGCCCATGCCAAACAGGGCGATGATGCGTCCCTCCAGATGCAGGTCGGCGATGTCTTCCCAGCGGGATTCCCAGTCCTCCTGCAGCTCGCCGAAGTCCCAGGTGGAGATGCCCAGGATCAGGATGTCGTACTCCTGCATGCGGGCGAGGGGCACATCCTTGATGTTGTGGAGATCGACCAGCTCGGGGCCGATGAGGGCGCGGATCTTCTCGGCGGCCATCTCGGTGTAGCAGGTGGTGGAGCCATAAAACAAACCTATCTTCATCGCTCTTCTCTTGATCGCAGTCGGCAAGGGGCGTGACCGGCACAGCGGCGCCCGGGGGGAGGGCGCCAGTCTAGCAGATTGCGCCGGGCTCTTCACCGCCTGAGGGGGTGTGCAGCCTTGCCTTGCGGCCCGGGTGGGTCGGCACGTTACAATGGCGACCTGTTTCCCTGAGCGCGGCGCACCATGAGCAAAGCAGAATCCCATCCCCTGATCGAGCCGTTTCTCGACGCCCTCTGGCTGGAGCGGGGGCTTTCCGACAACACGGTCAGCTCCTATCGCACCGACCTGGAAAAATTTGCCCTCTGGCTCGATGAGCAAGGCGGTTCCCTGCTGCTGGCGGGGCTGGACGACATCCAGCACTACCTCGCCTGGCGGGTCGACCACCAGTTCGCGGCCAGCAGTACGGCCCGTTTCCTCTCGGCCCTGCGCCGCTTCTACCAGTACCTCAATCGCGAGAAGCTGCGCAGCGACGATCCCACCGTGCTGCTGGAGGGGCCAAAGCTCCCCAAAAAGCTGCCATCGGATCTGAGCGAAGCCGAGGTGGAGGCGCTGCTGCAAGCGCCCCTGGTGGACGACCCGCTGGAGCTGCGGGACAAGGCGATGCTCGAGCTGCTCTACGCCACCGGGCTGCGGGTGTCCGAGCTGGTGGGGCTGACCGCCGAACACGTCAGCCTGCGCCAGGGGCTGGTGCGAGTGGTGGGCAAGGGCAACAAGGAGCGCCTGGTCCCCATGGGGGAGGAGGCGGTGCACTGGCTGGAGCGCTACTACCGGGAGGGGCGCACCCTGCTGCTGGGTGGCACCAGCTCGGACGTGGTGTTCCCCTCCAAGCGGGCCCGGATGATGACCCGCCAGACCTTCTGGCACCGCATCAAGCTCTATGCCCTGAGAGCCGGCATCAGGGGGGAACTCTCTCCCCACACCCTGCGTCATGCCTTCGCCACCCACCTGCTCAATCACGGCGCCGATCTGCGAGTGGTGCAGATGCTGCTGGGCCACGCGGATCTCTCCACCACCCAGATCTATACCCACGTGGCCAACGAGCGGCTCAAGGCACTGCACGGCCAGCACCACCCCAGAGCCTGATCGCCTCATCGGCCTTGCAACAAAAAACCGCCCGAAGGCGGTTTTTTTCAGCACACGACAGGGAGGAAACGGTTATTTCCCCTGCTGGGATTTCAGCAAGTCGCGGATCTCGGTCAGCAGCTCCTGATCCTTGGTGGGGCCGGCCGGGGCAGCGGCTTCCTCTTCCTGCTTCTTCTTCAGGGTGTTGATGGCCTTGAGCCCCATGAAGATGGCGAAGGAGATGATCAGGAAGTCGATACAGGTCTGGATGAACTTGCCGTAGGCGATGACCACGGCAGGGGCATCCCCTTCGGCGGCCTTCAGGGTCACGGCGAGATCGCTGAAATCCACGCCCCCCAGGATCAGCCCGATGGGGGGCATGATCACGTCTCCCACGAAGGAGGAGACAATCTTGCCAAAGGCGGCACCTATGATGATACCGACCGCCATGTCGATCACATTGCCCCTGGATGCAAAGGCCTTGAACTCTTGAATCAGACTCATTTTTCCCCCTAGAAATGGACGACGTGCCACCTGAGCGCACGTCGATTTGAATAATAAAACATCAGCAAAACAGAGGGATGACTAAAGATGTCTCCCGTCGTCCTGATTAGCTTGCGGGGCTCAAGCCCGATTGGCAACCTGTCATCCCGTGATTTTTTCTTGCGGACGTTATTAATCGATCAATAATTAAGGTCTTTGGGAGAGGGAATTGTCTGGGTTACCTTATGAGGCCCTTCAATCATGCCAAGTGAATGAGCTGATGCGATATTTACTGCTGGGAATGATGCTGCTGTGCGCTTTTGCGGCCAGCGCCGGGATGGACCCCCATGTGTTGAAACAGACCATAGAGCAGCGCCTCGGTGTGCAGGTCTACCTGGTGGACGAGACCCCCATGCCGGGCCTTTATCTGCTGGGCACGGCCCAGGGACTGCTCTATAGCGATGCCAGGGGAGACTATGTGCTGCAGGGCTCCATGCTGGATCTGGCCCACGACATGAGAAACCTCACCCGGCTCAGCCAGCAGCAGCAACGCAGGCTGGCGCTCTCCCAGATAGGGGAGGCCCGGCTCTGGCTCAAGGCCACCCCTGAACGCCACCGCCTCACCCTGTTTACCGATCTCGCCTGCGGTCCTTGCCGCATCGCGCTGGAGGAATTGCCCCGCTTGCAGGCGAGGGGCGTGAGCGTGCAACTGCTGCCTGCGCCTGTCGCCGCCTCGGATCATGCTAGCTGGTGCGATCCCGGGCTGCTGCGCGGACTCAACTTCAGCGATCGTTTGCCTGAGAGCGGCTGTAATGCGATCCTTGCCCATCATATCGGCCTGAGCCAATGGCTCGGGATCAAGGCGTCACCGAGCTGGGTTCTGCCCAATGGCGACCTGGTGCGCGGTTACCAGAGCCCCGAACAACTGCTCAAGATACTGGATCACATCAATGCCCCTGCAAATCCGTCGTCGTCCGCGAGTTGATGATTCCCATCTGCCCGCCACCCTGCACCCGCTACTTCGCCAGATCTTCGCCAGCCGCGGGGTAGAAGACCCTGCCCTGCTGGAGCGCAGCGCCAACCAGCTGCTGCCGCCCCAGCGTCTGTTCGGCATGGCGCAGGCGGTGCCGCTGCTGGCCGAGGCGCTGACGGCGCAAAAACGCATTCTCATCGTCGGTGACTTTGACTGCGACGGCGCCACCAGCTCGGCGCTGTGCGTGCTGGCCTTGCGCGCCATGGGGGGGCACCACATCGATTTTCTGGTGCCCAACCGCTTCGAGTTCGGCTATGGCCTCACCCCGGAGATCGTCGAGCTGGCGGTGGCCCGCGGCGCCGAGTTCCTGATCACGGTGGACAACGGCATCTCCAGCATCGCCGGGGTGGCGGCGGCCAAGGCGGCAGGCATGCAGGTACTGGTTACCGATCACCATTTGCCGGGTCAGGAGCTGCCTGACGCCGACGCGATAGTGAACCCCAACCAGCATGGCTGCGACTTCCCCTCCAAGTCCCTGGCCGGGGTCGGGGTCGCCTTCTATCTGATGGCGGCCCTCAACACCCATCTGCGCCAGAGCGGCTGGTATGAGCGCCAGGGGCTGCGCGCCCCCAACGTGGCGGATTACCTGGATCTGGTGGCGCTCGGCACCGTGGCCGACGTGGTGGCGCTCGATGGCAACAACCGCATTCTGGTCCATCAGGGTTTGCAGCGGATCCGGGCCGGCCGTTGTCGCCCCGGCATCCAGGCGCTGGTGGATGTGTCGGGCCGCGACGGTCGTCGCCTGTGCGCTGCCGATCTCGGCTTTGCGCTGGGGCCGCGCCTCAACGCGGTGGGCCGGCTCGATGACATGTCCCTCGGAGTCGCCTGTCTGCTCTGTGACGACATCAACCTGGCGCGCCAGTTCGCCTCCGAAATGGACAGCCTCAACCAGGAGCGCAAGGAGATCGAGCAGGGGATGCAGCAGGAGGCGCTCGCCACCCTGGAGCAGATCCGTTTTCGTGACGGCGAGGTGCCCTCCGGCATTGTGCTGCACCGAAACGAGTGGCATCAGGGGGTGGTGGGGCTGGTGGCCTCCAAGGTGAAGGAGAAGTACTACCGCCCGGTCATCGCCTTTGCCGAGAGCAGCGAGACCGAGCTCAAGGGATCCGGGCGCTCCATCCCTGGGGTGCACCTGCGCGATGCGCTGGAACTGCTCGATACCCGCCACCCCGGCTTGATGGGCAAGTTTGGCGGCCACGCCATGGCGGCCGGGTTGACCCTGCCCAAGGCCAATATCGAGGCCTTCGGTCGGGCCTTCGAGGCGGTCATCGGCGAGCTGGTGACCCCTGAGCTCTTGACCGGGGTGCTGCTCACCGATGGCGAGCTGCTGCCCGATGAACTGAGTCTGGAGCTGGCGGAGCTTATTCGCGCCTCCGGCCCCTGGGGTCAGGCCTTCCCCGAGCCGCTGTTTGACGGGGAATTCGTGCTGGTGCAGCAGCGGCTGGTGGGGGAGAAGCACCTCAAGATGATGCTGACCACGGATTCCGGCCACGCGGTGGATGCCATCGCCTTTGGCGTCGACTTGCAGCGCTGGCCCGATGCCTCGGTGAAGCGGGTGCGGCTGGTCTACCGGCTCGACGTCAACGAGTGGCGTGGCAACCGCAGCGTGCAGCTGCTGGTGGAGCATCTGGAAGCCGCCGGCCTCTGATCCCGCGAGTCTCTCTTGCTGTCGATGACGGCCACCTCAGGGTGGCCGTTTTTTTATGGTGTGAACCCGGATGTTGTCGTTGACCCGTCTATTGCTTCACAGTTTAAGCTTCCCTTCATCGGGTCACGGACCCCTCAGCGAGTGGCTGTCATGAAAATATCCGAACTGGCCCGGCGCTGCGGCCTGGCCCGCTCCACCCTGCTCTATTACGAGAAGCTGGGGGTGATTGCGGGCACGAGGGGCGCCAACGGCTATCGCTACTACGACGATGACGATCTGCAGCGGCTGCGGATGGTACAGGCCCTGCAGGCGGGTGGCCTCAGCCTCAAGCAGTGCCTCGCCTGTCTGGCGGGCGAGCTGGAGCAGGCAACGCTGGAAGCCCGGGTCAGGGAGCTGGATGAAGAGCTGGCGCGGATGCAACGCGCCCGGGATCTGCTGGCGGATCTCGCCGGTTTGCGTGCGCACTCCGGCGACGAGTTCAAGGCCTGGCAGCAGCAACTGCAGCATCAAGCCCCGCAGGCTTACTTTGCCTGGGTGATGAAGCAGGGATTCAGTGAAAAAGAGCGTTACCACCTGCAGTGGCTCAGCAAAGACATGAATGAACATGAACGCTACATCCGGGATTTCAAGCTGCTGCTGGATGGCATGAGCTATTGGGGGCCGGGCGATAGCCTCTTCACCCAGCAGCAATTTGCCGCGCTGCCCAGCCAGCCTCGCCGGATCCTCGACATGGGCTGCGGGCGCGGCGCCGCCACCCTGGCGCTGGCACAGGTGACGGACGCCACCATAGTGGCCATCGATCTGGACGAGGAGGCGCTGGCCGCCGTGGCGAGATCGGCCAGTGCGGCGGGGCTGAGTCAGGTCACTACCCTGTGCGCCAACATGGCGGCGCTGCCGGCAGATCTTGCCCCCGCCGATCTCATCTGGGCCGAGGGGAGCGCCTACACCATCGGGGTGGCCAACGCCTTGCAGGCATGGCGGCCGTACCTTGCCGGCCCTGCTGCCTGCCTGGTGCTGAGCGACCTGGTGTGGCTGACGGACACGCCCCCAGAGGAGGCACTGGCGTTCTGGCAGCGGGATTATCCCGCCATGCAGACCCTGGCGGGCCTGCTCAAAACGGTGCAGGAGGCGGGTTATCGCTGCCTGTGGCACACCCCGTTACAGCAAAGGGCCTGGGACAACTATCTGGATCCCATCGAGCGCAATCTGGCGCGCCACCGTGCCGAGCTGGGGGATAGCCCAGCCTGGCAGGATCTGAGCCGGGAAGTGGCCATCCACCGCCAATACCTGGGCAGCTATGGCTATGTGATCTGCTGCCTGCAGACAGTCTGATCAGGCCATCCATTGCAAGATAACAAACGGAGAAAACCTTATGAATATTCTCATTCGACCTGAAACGGGCGCCGATCACGACGCCATTGAAGCGCTGACCGTGGCCGCGTTCCTCAATGCCCCCCAATACCGATCACAACGAACAGCTGATCGTGCGCGCCTTGCGCCAGGCCGGGGCACTCAGCCTGTCTCTGGTGGCGGAGCAGGCGGGGCGGGTGGTCGGCCACCTCTGCTTCTCGCCGGTCACCATCAGCGATGGCAGCCCGCACTGGTATGGCCTTGGCCCCATTTCCGTCTCCCCTGCGCTTCAGGGCAGGGGGCTGGGGTCACGGCTGATGGACGCGGGTCTGGCCGAGCTCAAGGGGATGGGAGCGGCCGGCTGCGTGGTGCTGGGGGATCCCGGCTTCTACGGCCGTTTTGGTTTCGTGTCCGAGCCGGGGTTGACGCTGCCCGGCGTGCCGCCCGAGTACTTCATGACCCGCTCGTTCGGCGCTGCCATGCCCAGTGGTGAAGTGCGCTATCACCCGGCCTTTGTGCAGGCGTGAGGGTCATCGTGAGGGCAAAGAGGGTGCTCCTTGCGCTCATTGTGGTTTTTAATTGCCAGCTTTATTGATAACGAGGGTTTTTAGTATCGATTCGTGGGTGTTTGCAGGGTTTCAAATTCAATAAAAAGATGAATTGTGATATATTCGGCCTCGCTGAATCCTCTTTTCAAGAAGGGACTCCCCGCTTGTCACCCGCTGGCCGACGCTCGACCTGGCCGATGGCGCTCGCCATCGCCTGCCTTCTGTGGCTTGCCGCCTTCGCCGCGGCAGAGGTCGGTGCCGCCGTACGTCAGGCTGCGGTCGGCCAGGGCGCCTCGATGCAGTTGCATGAGCCGGCCGATCCCGGGCTGGTCAACAGCGTCAGCCTGCCTCCGGGCGGCCAGTGGCGGCTCAGCTTCGAGCAGGGTCGACGGCTGGAAGGGGCCGCTCAAGCCGAGCTCTATCAGGTGCTGCTGGCCTGGTTCCAGCACGATATCCTCGGCCTGCTCTGCGGCCTGCTGTTCTTCCTGCCCCTCATCTACCTCAGGCAACTGAGCGACTACTTCGGTTATCTGCACCGGTGGCGCTTGAGCTGCCATCACCTGCAATTTCGTTTCTGCCACAGCGACTCGTACCTGGCTGCTTGCTGAGCGCCCGTCCGCCCAAGGCTTTCTCCCTCGCTGATTGATGTCAGCCGCGAAGGCATGCCCGTGCGGTCCGGTGCCCTCCTTGCACCGTCTTCCTGCCTGCCCGCCGGCGAGCACGAAGGCGGCTCCCACCCCGTACACGTTGTGAGCCGACCCGATGGATTATTATGTAAACCTGTTTATTCACTCGATTTTTGTCGAAAACCTGGCGCTGGCCTTCTTCCTTGGCATGTGCACCTTCCTGGCCGTTTCCAAGAACATCAACACCGCCTTTGGCCTTGGCATGACGGTGCTGGTGGTCATGGTGATCGCCATTCCCCTCAACAACCTGATCTACCGCCATATCCTGCGTCCCGAGAGTACCTTCCTCGGGGAGTTTGATCTGGGCTTTCTCGATTTCATCGTCTACATCGGGGTGCTGGCGGCCCTGGTACAGGTGATGGAGATGGTGCTCGACAAACATTTCCCGGCGCTCCATCACGCGCTCGGCATCTACCTGCCGCTGCTGACGGTGCATTGCGCCATCTTCGGCGGGGTAATGTTCATGGCCCAGCGGGATTACGACTTCATCGAATCCGTGGTCTACGGGGCGGGCTCAGGGCTGGGCTGGCTGCTGGCCATCGTCGCCATTGCGGGATTGCGCCAGAAGATGAAGTATTCGGATGTGCCCGAGGGGCTGTGGGGTATCGGCATTACCTTCATTGTGGCCGGGCTGATGTCCCTCGGCTTCATGTCCTTTTCCGGCATCTCGCTCTGAGCCATGGGCCGGGTGGTGGCCCAATGAAGGTGCTCAATCCAGACGCTTTGCCATGTTGTAGCCGGTGATGGTGAAGCCCAGCGCCTGATAGAGCGCCAGTGCCCTCGGGTTGTCATGGGCCACCCTCAGCTTGATCTGGTGGATGCCTAGGGGGGCGAGCTGCGCCTCCAGGGCGGCCATGGCTGCCTTGCCGAGGCCGCGACCACGATGGGGAGGTGTCACATAGAAGTCGTAGATGAAGGTGGTGTCGGCGGCGCCGTCGATGGCGTGCCAGAGATAGCCCAGAGGCTCGCCCGGCGCATTCGAGGCTTCAGGTACCATGGCGAGCAGGTGATGACCCGGGGTGGCGACACCCAGTGGCAGGAGCTGCTGCAACGAGGCGTCGGCCTGACGGTGGGCGTCAGGCAGCGCCATCCCGTGGTTGCTGGCAAGATCCTGGGTGTAATCCTCGATGAAGTAGTCGCGATAGGCGGGAAAGTCTGCGTCACGCAGAGGGATCAGGCGAACGGTGAGAGTCGGCATCCGGCACAGCACTCCAGAGAAGGGGAGTGGCCACGTGACGCTAGAACGGCGCCAATCACAAAGGGACAACCGCTGCCTGCGAGGTGACGGCGATAAAAAAAGAGCGCCCAGGGGCGCTCTTTTTTCTGCCAGCAGGAAAAGAGGCTTATTTGACCTCTTCCCCCTTGGCTTGCAGGTCTGCGTGGTAGGAGGAACGCACGAAGGGACCGCAGGCGGCGTGGCTGAAGCCGAGATCCATGGCCACATCCTTGAGTTCGTCGAACTCTGCGGGCGGCACATAACGCTTCACCGGCAGGTGGTGGCGGCTCGGTTGCAGGTACTGGCCCAGGGTCAGCATGTTGACGCCGTGCTCGCGCAGATCCTTGAGCACCTCGACGATCTCCTCGTTGGTCTCGCCAAGGCCCATCATCAGGCCGGACTTGGTCGGCACGTGGGGGTGCATCTCCTTGATGCGGCGCAGCAGCTCCAGGGACCACTTGTAGTCGGCGCCCGGACGGGCAACCCGGTACATGCGCGGGGCGGTTTCCAGGTTGTGGTTAAAGACGTCAGGCGGGGTCTCGCGGAACACCTCCAGCGCCTGCTCCATCCGGCCACGGAAGTCCGGGGTCAGGATCTCGATACGGGTCTGGGGGCTGTGCTCGCGGATCTCGCGGATGCAGTCGGCGAAGTGCTGGGCACCGCCGTCGCGCAGGTCGTCGCGGTCCACCGAGGTGATCACCACGTACTTGAGGTTCATCTCCTTGATGGTGAGTGCCAGCTTCTTCGGCTCCTCCGGATCCAGCGGCAACGGACGGCCGTGGGCCACGTCGCAGAAGGGGCAGCGGCGGGTACAGATGGCGCCCATGATCATGAAGGTCGCGGTGCCGTGGTTGAAGCACTCCGCCAGGTTGGGGCAGGAAGCCTCTTCACACACAGAGTGCAGCTTGTTTTTGCGCAGGGTGCTCTTGATGTGCTCGATCTTCTGGCTCGACGGCGGCAGCTTGATCCGCATCCACTCCGGCTTGCGCAGCACTTCCTCGTTGGGATCCGGCATGAATTTCACCGGGATCAGGGCCATCTTGTCGCCATCGCGCAGCTTGACGCCCGGCTCCATACGAACGGGTTTGCTCATGATTCACTCTCGGTGTTTGTTATTGTCTGGTTGATGGTCACCAGGGGCCTTGCGGCTCCCTCGTGACCACGGGGCATGGGGTTGCTCATGCCGCCTCTTCGGTATTCGTGATCTCTTGGTAGCCAATCAGGCGGGCCAGCTCCGTCACCAGCAGGGACTGTGCCTCGGCGACGCTCTGCGGGCCGCCCAGGGCGCTGGTCTGGGTCATGGCCATGCCCGCATAGCCGCACGGATTGATGCGCAGGAAGGGGGTCATGTCCATGTTGACGTTGAGAGCCAACCCGTGGAACGAGCACCCCTTGCGAATGCGCAAGCCCAGGGACGCCAGCTTGGCTTCCATACCCAGATCGCTCTTCACGTAGACGCCCGGGGCATCGGCCTTGGCGTAGGCCTCGATATTGCTTTTGGCGAGCGTGTTGATGATGGCGGTTTCGAGGCAGGTCACCAGCTCCCGTACAGAGAGCTTGCTGCGGCGCACATCCACCAGCACGTAGAGCACCAGCTGGCCCGGGCCGTGATAGGTCACCTGGCCGCCGCGATCACTCTGCACCACCGGGATGTTGCCGGGGGCGAGCAGGTGTTCGGCCTTGCCGGCCTGACCCTGGGTGTAGACGGGGTCATGCTCCACCACCCAGAACTCGTCCGGGGTGTCGGGGGTACGATTGTCGGTGAATGCCTTCATGGCGTCCCACACCGGCTGGTAGGGGCGACGGCCCAGCTGTCTGACGAACAGTTGGCCGGCTGACGGTTGTGGCTCGGCGGGCGTTTCGAGTGACATCTTTCCTCACTGGCGGCGCGGTGTCGGTACGGTCGCCGCTGCGACCGGGCGGCAAATAATCAGTCGCCCCGGTGGCGGGGCGAAAGAGGCAACTTACAGGACGTAACGAACCAGCTCGATCTTGCCAAGGGCGGTATACATGGCCTCGATGTGTTCCTTGCTCTGGGCGGTGACCGTCACCCGTACCGAGTGATAGTTGCCCTTGGAGCTAGGTTGAACGGTCGGGCTGTAGGTGCCGGGAGCATGTTGCTGCAGCACTTCCACCACCATGTCGGGCAGGGCGGGATCGGCCACGCCAAGCACCTTGAACGGGAACTTGCAGGGGAACTCCAGCAGTTCATCAAACTTGGTATTCATCTACTTCACCTTTCTGGGTCGCCGGGACGCGACGTCATCTTTACGTCTTTGAGGGCCGCCGAAACGGTCCCCTCATCTGCCCCCAGGGGACAGTTCCCAGTCTATATGGGCATGAGCCGCCTCGGGATCAAGACCCGGCGGTGCGGCAAGACGTGGAAATGCTGCTTTTTACCACAAATCGTCAGTCGGCGGAACCTGCAGATTACAGGGTTATTGACTGGACAGACCGCAAAAGACAGCAGCGGCGCCTGTTGGCGCCGCTGCTTGAGGAAGGGTCTGTTACTTGAACCAGCTGGAGACCAGCATGACCAGGTAATCCCACAGGCGGCTCATCAGGCCACCTTCCTGCACCTCTTCCAGGGCAACCAGGGGAACCTGCTTGATCTCCTTGTCCCCTTGCTTGAGGTACACGGTGCCGACGCGCTGGCCCTTGGCCAGGGGCGCCTTCAGCTCGCTCTCCAGCTGGAAGTCCGCCTTGAGGTTGTTGCCCTGGCCACGGGTGACCAGCACGGAGACGTCCTTGTCGACCCCCAGCTTCACTTCCGGCTTGTCGCCCATCCAGATCTTCTGGGTGACCAGTTCGGTGCCCGCCTTGTAGGGGGTCAGGCTCTGGAAGAAGCGGAAGCCGTAGGTGAGCAGCTTCTTGCTCTCGGCGGCGCGGGAGGCCTCGCTGTTGGCCCCCATGACCACGGCGATCAGGCGCATGCCTTCGTTGTTGGTGGCGGAAGAGACCAGGTTGTAGCCGACCTGGCTGACGTGACCTGTCTTGATGCCGTCAACCTGCAGGGATTGGTCCCACAGCAGGCGGTTGCGGTTGTGCTGGGTGATGCCGTTGAACACGAAGGACTTCTGGGAGTAGATCTTGTACTCCTCCGGCTGATCGTGGATCAGGGCCTGACCCAGGCGGGCCATGTCGCGGGCGGTACTGTAGTGGCCCTCTTCATCCAGGCCGTGGGGGTTCTTGAACTGGGAGTCCTTCATGCCGAGCTTGGCGGCCCAGGCGTTCATCAGGCTGGCGAAGGAGTCGGTGCTGCCTGCCAGGTGCTCGGCCATGGCGACGCAGGCGTCGTTGCCGGACTGGATGATGATGCCCTTGTTGAGATCATCGACGGAGACCTGCTTGCCCACCTCGATGAACATCTTGGAGGAGTCGGAGTAGTTCTTGGACCAGGCGTTCTGGCTGATGGTCACCATGTCGGTGCCCTTGATGTTCCCTTTGTGCAGCTCGTCGCCGACGATGTAGGAGGTCATCATCTTGGTCAGGCTGGCGGGGGGCAGACGCTCGTCGGCGTTCTGCTCGGCCAGCACCTGGCCCGAGAAGTAGTCGATCAGGATGTGGGCCTTGGCGGAGATCTCGGGCGCGGCAGGCACCACCATGGGGGCGCTGTTCAAAGTGGGGACCGGCTGGGCACTCGGCAGGGCCGAATCCGGGGTCGGAACAGGCTGGTTGGCCTGAGCGGTGGCGCTTAACAGGGAGGCCAGAATAACGGAGCGGGCAAATTTGGACATCTTGAAATTCCTGGTGCCTGGATGGGATGTACCCAAGTTGAAAAAAAGCGGGCCCCACTATACCAGATGTGCGTGTCGGTCATAGTCCGAGATGCGACCTGGACGGGATTTTATGGGATGGTCCCCGACCTCGCGTCGTATCCCGGCGCGAGGTCGGGGCGGGTATCAGGGCACGATGAAGGCCTGCTCCAACCCACCCTGGCGGATCTGCTCGAGCAGGGGGGCCTGCTTGTCGCTGGCCACGGGTCCGAGCAGGACGCGGAAGACGGCGCCATGTGCCACCACCTGGTACGGCACGCCATAGCGCTGGGTCATCACCTTGCCCATGGCCTCGGCCCGCGCCTGCGAGCCGCTGGCGAGCACCTGGATCATCTTGCCCTGGGTCGCACCGGCCTTGGGGGGGGAGACGGTGGTGGTTGCCGTGGCGGCAGGAGCAGGAGCAGGCGCGGCCTTGGCCGGTGCCGTGGGGGCCGGCGTCTCGTTCACGAAGGAATTGGCTGCTGGCGCCGCAGGCTCCATGGGCGTCATCGGGGTCATGGGCACCATCTCCACCATCTGATCCGGCTGATCGGTGATGAGTTCGAGGCGCACCCGGGCCTCACCCCCTTCCACCATCTCCAGTTGCGCGGCGGCGGCGTGAGAGAGATCGATGAGGCGATCGCTGCCGAAGGGGCCGCGATCATTGACGCGTACTATGGTCTCCAGACCGTTGTCCAGATTGGTGACCCGCACGTAGCTTGGCAGGGGCAGGTTGCGGTGGGCGGCGCTGAACAGGGTGCTGTCCTGCACGTCGCCGTTGGCAGTCTTGTTGCCGTCCAGATCCCGGGAGAGCCAGCTGGCAGTGCCTTCCTCGCTGTAGTGCTTGATGTCGCGCCACACCTCAAACTTCTGCTTTCCGATCCAGTAGTCCCGGTTGCCGCTCTCGCTCATGGGTTCGGGGCGGGGAATGGCGCCGGTCGCCTGGGGGATCTCGATGACCTGGGGCTTCTCCTGGGGGGCGGGCTCCGGGGGCCGCGGCTGGGGTTCGGGTTGGCTGCTACAGGCGGCCAGCAACAAGGTCAGGCTGAGGGGAAGAAGTTTGTGGCTGTAATGCATAAGCGTCCTGGATTGCTTGACTGAGTTGATGCACCGCCATCGCATAGAGAGGGCTGCGATTGTAGCGGGTGATCACGTAAAAATTGTGGCGCGCGACCCAGTATTCCGGTCCTTCGGCCTGCTCCATCGCCAGCAGTTTTACCGGCGTCTCGGGTGACGGCGGCGTGGCGACTTCAATGCCCGCAGCGGCCAGCTCTGCCCAGCGGTGTTTTAGCTCGGGCTCGGGTGCAAGCAGGGTACCTACTGGCGCCAATCCGATCAAGGCGGGCTCCACCACCGGCTCGCCCCAGCGCCAGTGGTGCAGGGCGAAGTAGTTGGCCACGCTGCCGATGGCATCTGCCGGGTTGGCGAAGAGATCCCGCTTGCCGTCTCCGTCGAAGTCGACCGCGTAGTGGCGGTAGCTGGAGGGCATGAACTGGCCCATGCCCATGGCACCGGCATAGGAGCCCTTGAGGGTGGTGAGCGGCCACTTCTCTTCCCGGGCAAGCAGCACCAGCTGGGCAAACTCCTTGGCGAAGAAATCCGCCCGTTCGGGGTAGTGGAATCCCAGGGTGTAAAGGCTGTCGAGCACCGGGTGGCGGCCCATCTGTCGACCGTAAAAGGTCTCGATGCCGATGATGGCGACGATGAGGGAGGCGGGGACCTGGTAGGTCTGCTCGGCCCGTGCCAGGGTGGCGGCATGGCGCTGCCAGAATCCCACTCCGTCCCGGATGCGCTCCGGGGTGACGAACAGCGGTCTGTAGCGGTGCCAGGGCTTGGCTTCCCAGGGGCGGCGGATGGTGTCCAGCACCTCCTGGCGCAGGCTGGCCTGGGCGGCGGCGGCCTGCAACTCTGCCAGCGGCACCTGCTGCTGCTCGGCCAGCAGGCTGAGTCGGGCCGGCGAGACGGCAGCACCCGCCGTCAGGGTGCACAGAGATAGAGCCAGCCAGCCGAGCCGCATCAGGCGAGCAGCCGCCTGTGGGTCTGGATGGACATCAGAACGCCGAAGCCCGCCATCAGGGTCACCATGGAGGTGCCGCCGTAGCTCACCAGTGGCAGGGGAACTCCTACCACCGGCAGGATGCCGCTTACCATGCCCATGTTGACGAACACATAGACGAAGAAGGTCAGGGTCAGGGCGCCCCCCAGCAGGCGTTCGAAGCTGTTCTGGGCCTGCATGGAGATAAACAGGCAGCGGCTGATGATGTAGAGGTAGATGACCAGCAAGAGGGCCACTCCCACCAGACCGAACTCCTCGCTGAAGACGGCGAAGATGAAGTCGGTGTGGCGCTCTGGCAGGAATTCGAGCTGGGACTGGGTGCCTTGCAGCCACCCCTTGCCAAACACGCCGCCGGAGCCGATCGCAATCTTGGACTGGATGATGTGATAGCCGCGACCGAGGGGGTCCTTCTCCGGGTCCAGCAGCATCAGCACCCGCTGGCGCTGGTAGTCGTGCATCAGGAAGAACCAGAGAACCGGCATGAAGGCGCAGATGAGCAAGACCGCGAGCCCGATGAGCCACCAGCTGATCCCCGCCAGGAAGATGACGAAGAAGCCGGAAGCGGCCACCAGGATGGAGGTGCCGAGATCGGGTTGGGCCGCGATCAGCAGGGTGGGCAGCAGCACCATCACCAGGGCGATCATCACATGGCTGAACTTTGGCGGCAGGGAGTGCCGGCTGAGCCAGGCGGCCACCATGATGGGCATGGAGAGTTTCATCACCTCGGAGGGCTGGAACTTCATGAAGCCGAGATCGAGCCAGCGCTGGGCCCCCTTGCCGATATGGCCGAACACGTCCACCGCGATGAGCAGCAGCACCACCACCGCAAACAGGGGCACCGACCAGCGGGCATAGAGGGAGGGCGGCAGCTGGGCCATGCCGATCATCAGACCGAAGGCCAGGGCGCCGCGCACCAGCTGGCGCACGATGGAGTCGAGATCCTGGCCCGAGGCGGAGTAGAGCACCACCATGGAGAGGGCCATCAGGGTCAGCAGGCCGAGCAGCAGCGGCAGGTCGATGTGCAGCTTGTACCAGATGCTCTGCTGGCGGGCAGAATTACTCATTGGGAAACGACCTCACTCGGTTGGGACGGCTTTTCCGGTGCTGGTGGCAACTGGGGTTCCGGCGGCAGCAGATAGGCATCCAGCATGTGGCGGGCGACCGGTGCTGCCATGGCGCTGCCGCCCCCGGCGTTCTCCAGCACCAGGGCGACCACCGCCTTGGGTGCCTCGAAGGGGGCGAAGGCGACGAACAGGGCGTTGTCGCGGTGCTCCACCTTGGTGGTGGCCGCGTTGTAGACCTGGTTCTCTTTCAGGCCCACCACCTGGGCGGTGCCGGACTTGCCCGCCGCCTTGTAGGGGGTATTGGCGAAGGCGCGGCGCCCCGTCCCTTCGTGGCCGTTGATGACGCGCCACATGCCGTCCTTGGCCACCTGCCAGTAGGTATCGCTCTTGGCGGCGATGGCCACGTTCGGGTTGATGGGGGCGTTGACCACGCCATCGGAGGAGGCGGTGCTCTTGAGCAGGTGCGGCGTCACGTCGTGACCGTTCTGGGTCAGGATGCTGATGGCCTTGGCGAGCTGGATAGGGGTGGCGCTCCAGTAGCCCTGGCCGATGCCGATGGAGATGGTGTCCCCCTGGTACCAGGGTTGACGCCAGCGGGCCATCTTCCAGTCCCGGGAGGGCATGACGCCCCGGGTCTCTTCATAGAGGTCCACGCCGCTGTACTGGCCGAAGCCGAACTTGGTCATGTAGCTGTTGATCTTGTCGATGCCGACCCGGTAGGCGAGATCGTAGAAATAGGTATCCGCCGAGACCTCGATGGCGCGATAGACGTCGAGCCAGCCGTGGCCCCAGCGGCGCCAGTCCCGGAACTTCTTGGTGGTGCCCGGGATGGAGAAGCTGGGCCCGCCGAAGTAGCGGTAATTGGGGGTGATCGCCCCCTCATTGAGCCCCATCACCGCCATCATGGGCTTGACGGTGGAGGCGGGGGCATAGATGCCCTGGGTGGTGCGGTTGACCAGCGGCCGGGCGGGATCGTTGAGCAGCGCCGAGTAGTTGGCGCTGGAGATGCCGGTCACGAACAGGTTGGGGTCGTAGCTCGGGCTCGACTCCATGGCCAGGATGGCGCCGGTGTTGGGCTCCATCATCACGATGGCGCCCCGGCGGCCGGCCAGCAGCTCCTGGGCTTTCAACTGCAGGCGGATGTCGATGTTGAGGTAGATGTCCTTGCCGGGCTCGGGGGGCTGGAATTTCAGGGTGCGCACCACCCGGCCGCGGTTGTTCACCTCGACCTCCTGATAACCCGCCACGCCGTGCAGCTGATCCTCGTAGTACTTCTCTACCCCCTGTTTGCCGATGTCCTTGGTGGCGGCATAGTTGGCGAGCTTCTCCTCCTTCTCGAGGCGCTCCACGTCACGGGTGTTGATCTTGGCCACGTAGCCCAGGGCATGGGTCAGGGTATCGCCGAACGGGTAGTAGCGCTTGAGGTAGGCCTCGATGCTGGCCCCCGGGTAGTTGTGCTGGTTGACCGAGAAGAGGGCGACCTGGTATTCGGTCAGCTTCTCGAACAGGGGCACGGGCTTGAAGCGGCGCTGACGTTTGACCTCGGCCAGGAACTTCTCCTTGGTCCCCTCCGGCAGGGCCAGCAGGGTGATGAGGTCGTCCGCGGTCTTCTCCAGGTTCTCGGTCTCTTCGGGCACGATCTCCAGGCTGTAGACAGGGCGGTTTTCCGCCAGCAGGACACCGTTGGCGTCGTAGATGAGGCCACGGGGCGGCGCCACCGGTACCACACGGATGCGGTTGTCGTTGGATCGGGTCTGATAAGTTTCGTAAGACTCTACTTGCAGGTAGTAGAGGTTAGCCAGCAGCACCAGCATGAGGGTGACCATGCCGATGTAGGCGACCAGGGTGCGCCGGAAGAACAGACGTCCCTCGGCACTGTGATCGCGCATTTCAATGCGATTCTTCAGCATGCCGTTACCTTGTGGCTGACGTGCGGGTGAGAGAGGAGAAATGCATGCTCAGGGTCGGCATGGGTCACTCTCTGTGATAAGGGTGATTGGTGGTGATGCTCCAGGCGCGATAGAGGCTCTCTGCCACCAGCACCCGCACCAGGGGATGGGGCAGGGTCAGGGGCGACAGGGACCAGCTCTGTTCGGCGGCGGCCTTGCACTCGGGGGAGAGGCCCTCGGGCCCGCCCACCAGCAGCGCCACGTCCCGGCCATCCAGCTTCCAGGCTTCCAGTTGCACGGCGAGCTGCTCCGTGGTCCAGGGCTTGCCCGGAATGTCCAGGGTCACGATGCGCGAGCGGCCGGCCGCGGCCAGCATGGCTTCCCCTTCCTTCTGCAGGATGCGGGGAATGTCGGCATTCTTGCCGCGCTTGCCTGCGCCTATCTCGACGAGCTCGAACGGCATGTCTTTGGGGAAGCGGCGACGGTACTCTTCGAAGCCATGCTCTACCCAGGCAGGCATCTTGGTGCCCACTGCAATCAACTGGATTTTCATCTTTGGTTACGCTGTCGCCCTTTATTACGAATTCATCTGAGCGGCGCCGCTCCAGAGTTTTTCCAGCTGGTAGAAGTCGCGATACTCATCCTGCATCACGTGGACGATGACCGATCCCATGTCCACCAGCACCCATTCGCCAGTGAGCTCCCCTTCCACGCTGAGCAGGTCGAGCCCGGCGTGGCGCGCCTCGCTGGCGAGGTTGTGGGCGATGGCACTGACGTGACGATTGGAGTTGCCGGAGCAGATGATCATGGTGTCCGTGATGCTGGATTTGCCGCGCACATCGAGGGTGATGATGTCGCGGCCTTTCATGTCATCGATCTTGTCGACGATAAAGGCGAGCAATTCTTGGCCTTGCAATGTCTTCTCCTATCTTCCGGCGCCAGAGGGCGGCGGATTATATCATGGTCACTCCCGTTTCCCAGCCTGGCAAAGGGAGCATCGCCGGGGGCGCCGTCCCGTGGGGGAGGGGCCCCTTGACGATCACTATAGTGTGCAACCCGGCCTGGCAATAGTCAGGGCCGGGCCCGGTGCGCCCGGACGTGTCGGCTGACCCGCCTGCGTGGCGCCGTTTACTGCGTTGCCGATGAGCGGTAGAGCCCGTGGCGCCGGATATAGTCGGCGACCGGGTTGGGCAGCAGGTATTTGGGATCCTGGCCTGCCGCGAGCAGGGCACGCAGGCGTGTGGCCGACAGCTCGACCGGCAGATTGTCACAAAGCCAGACATGACCGTGGCGCTGGCGATGGAGAGCCCGAATGTCCCGGGTCTGGTGGCGGGCCAGCAGCTCGGCCACCTGGACGGGATAATCCGGTTGCCAGCCTGGGCGGCAGCTCACCACCAGGTGGGCGTAATCGAGCAGCTCCTGCCAGCGGTGCCAGCCCGGCAGGCCGAGCAGGGAATCCATCCCCATCAAAAAGCAGAGCGGGGTGTCCGGCAGCTCGCTCCTCAACTCGACAAGGGTGTCGATGGTCCAGGAGGGAGTGTCGCGCCTGAGCTCCCGCTCATCCACCACGAATCCCGGGTTGTCCGCTGCAGCCAGCGCGACCATGGCGAGCCGCTGCTCGCTGGAGCAGAGCGGATTGGCCCGGTGGGGCGGGATATGGTTCGGGAGCAGGCGCACCTCAGCCAGACCCAGGGCGTCCCGGGCCTCGATGGCGGGCCTCAGGTGGCCGATGTGAATGGGATCGAAGGTGCCGCCGAGGATCCCGATGGGCGGTGTCAGCATGATTCCGTCTCCAGCAGGGGGAGCGGGGTTCCGTCACGAAAGCCGAGGGCGATGGTTTGCAGCATCAGCCAGGCCTGCTCGGTGTCGAAATGGCGCTGGGCATGGTCCAGCCGGGCCATCAGTTGCCAGAGCTGCCGGATCTTGGGGAAGGGAAGCCGGGTCAGCGCCTGCTGGATGAGCTGCTGGCGGCTCTGCCAGATGCGCAATCGGGTGAAGTGTTCCACCAGGGGTTGACCGGCGCGGGCGGCCAGCGCCAGCTCGGTGAGCTGCTCCAGCTCGCGGCACAGGGTCCAGGCCAGCATGCCGGGCTCGGTGCCCTCGGCGCGCAGGGCCAGCAGGATGCGCTGGGCCCGGTTCACCTTGCCTTCCAGCAGGGTATCGACCAGCTGGAACGGGGTGAAGTGGGCGTGGCGGATGATGGTTTCCTGCAGGTAGGCGACCGTGATCGGCTGGGGGGGCGAGAGCAGGGTCAGCTTCTCTATCTCCTGGCTCGCGGCCAGCAGGTTGCCCTCGTAAGCGTGACACATGAAGTTGACGGCATCCGGCATCGCCTTGAGGCCGAAGCGCTGAAACCGTGCGCTCATCCAGCGCGGGAAGAAGCGGGGCTCGGGGTGGTTGACCGGCACATAGGTGCCGCTCTGGCTCAGCTTGTCGAACCAGGCTGCCTTCATCTGGGTCTGGTTGAGGCGACCGCCGCTGAGCACCAGCAGCAGATCGGGGTGGAGCTGCTTGCCGATCTCGCTGATGCGGGCGGCGAGATCCTTGTCGACCTTGGCCGGCAGCTCCAGCTCGATGATCTGGCGGGCGGAAAAGAGGCTCATGGCCTGGCAGGCGTCATAGACCTGGTTCCAGTCCAGGCCGGCTTCCACCACGAAGCTGTGGCGCTCATCGAAGCCCTGTTTGCGGGCCGCCTGGCGCACAGCGTCGATGGCTTCCAGCTTGAGCAGGGGCTCGTCTCCAAAAATGAGATAGCAGGGCTTGAGCCCTGCCTTGAGGTGGTCCGCGAGTTGTTCAGGGTAAATCCGCATCAGAGCCTGGCCTGGTTGAGGGGGGAGGATGCACGGTCGATGGCCTGCTCATTCTTGAACAGGAGTTCGTTCCCAAAAATGAGATAGCAGGGCTTGAGCCCGGCCTTGAGATGGTCCGCGAACTGCTCCGGATAGACTCTCATCAAGATACCTGCATCAGAACTTGACCTGGCTGAGCTGGCGGATCACCAGATTGGCAGCCTGTTCCTGCATCTCCTTGCCGAGCTGCTCCTGCTCGCGGGAAGAGGCGAGCGCCGCGTCCGGCTTGTTCAGGAAGCTGCGGTTGAAGGTGATGGGGAAGACCTGGGTCGGCTTGCCCGGCATGACCACGGTGAACTGGGTGCTGTAGCCCAGCAGGTATTCGCGATCCTGGCCGATGGAGTCGACGGAGGCGACCTGGCTGCTGCTGCGCACAGTGCCGAGGGTCAGCACCGGGATGCCCTCCTTGTCGGCGAGCTGCACGCCGGCCGCCTTGAGGCGGGTGGTGACCAGCCGGTAGAAGTCGCTCTTGTTGTCACCGACCACTTTCATGGTCATCAACTCGGGGGGAATGGCGGTGCCCCGCATCTGAAAACCGCAGGCCTGCAGCAGCAGCCCTGCCAGCACGATGGCCATCCAGCGAGTGAAGATGGTGCCCATAAAAAATCCTCTTTGCATGAAGGGAAGAGCGGCGGGCGCAGGGCCCGCCGTTGTCATCCGTTTGCTGTGACCGCTTGGCAACCGATCCGTTGGCAACGCGGTTGCGTCGACCTGAACCGGTACCCGGTTGCCAGTAAGCGATATGGCATTAGTTGGCCACGATGTTGAGCAGTTTGCCCGGCACGTACACGACTTTGCGCACGGTCAGACCGTCGGTGAACTTCTGTACGGACGCATCGGCCATGGCCAGCTTCTCGACGTCGGCCTGGCTTATCTCGGCCGGCACGGTCAGCTTGCCGCGCATCTTGCCGTTGATCTGCACCACCACCAGCTTCTCGGTCTCGACCATGGCCGCTTCGTCAGCCACCGGCCAGGCCGCGACATCGATGTCCCCTTCCTTGCCCAGCATTTTCCACAGCTCGAAGCCGATGTGCGGGGTGATGGGGTAGAGCATGACCACGACCGCTTCCAGCGCTTCCTGCATCAGGGCGCGATCCTGAGCGTCGCTGCCCAGTTTGGCCAGGTTGTTCATCAGCTCCATGATGGCAGCGATGGCGGTGTTGAAGGTCTGACGGCGACCCACGTCGTCGCTCACCTTGGCGATGGTCTTGTGCAGCTCGCGGCGCACGGCTTTCTGGTCGCTGGTGAGGGCGGCGACGTCCAGTGCGGCAACGGCGCCACCGGATACGTGCTCGAAGGTGATGCGCCACAGGCGACGCAGGAAGCGCTGGGCACCTTCCACGCCGGAGTCGGACCACTCCAGGGTCATCTCGGCCGGAGAGGCGAACATCATGAACAGACGGACGGTATCGGCGCCGTAACGCTCGACCATCAACTGCGGGTCGATGCCGTTGTTCTTGGACTTGGACATCTTGGTCATGCCGGAGTGCATCACTTCACGACCCTCAAGGTCGACAGCCTTGGTGATGCGGCCCTTGTCGTCACGTTCCACCTTGACGTCGAGGGGGCTGACCCAGACGTTGCCGCCCTTCTCATCCTTGTAGTAGAAGGCGTCGGCCAGCACCATGCCCTGGCAAAGCAGACGCTTGAACGGCTCGTCGCTGTTCACCAGGCCCGCATCGCGCAGCAGCTTGTGGAAGAAGCGGGCATAGAGCAGGTGCATACAGGCGTGCTCGATGCCGCCGATGTACTGATCCACCGGCAGCCAGTGGTTGGCGGCCGCCGGATCCAACATACCCTTGTCGTAGTCCGGGGAGCAGTAGCGGGCGTAGTACCAGGAGGACTCCATGAAGGTGTCGAAGGTATCGGTCTCGCGGAACGCTTCCTGGCCGTTGTAGGTGGTCTTGGCCCACTCGGCGTCAGCCTTGATGGGGCTCTGGATGCCATCCATCACCACATCTTCCGGCAGCAGTACCGGCAGTTGATCTTCCGGGGTCGGCACCACGGTACCATCCGCCAGGGTCAGCATGGGGATGGGAGCGCCCCAGTAGCGCTGACGGGAAACCCCCCAGTCGCGCAGACGGTAGTTGACGGTGCGCTTGCCCTTGCCGAGCCCTTCCAGCTTGTTGGCGATGGCATCGAAGGCACCCTGGAAGTCGAGACCGTCGAACTCGCCGGAGTTGAACAGCACGCCCTTCTCGGTATAAGCCGCTTCGCTCACGTCGACGCCGCCATCAACCGGCTTGATCACCGCCTTGATGTCGAGGCCATATTTGGTGGCGAATTCGAAGTCACGCTGATCGTGGGCCGGAACCGCCATCACGGCGCCGGTGCCGTAGTTCATCAGCACGAAGTTGGCGACCCAGACCGGCACCTTGCGGCCATCCAGCGGGTGAATGGCGTAGAGGCCGGTGGCCATGCCCTTCTTCTCCATGGTGGCCAGTTCAGCTTCGGCTACCTTGGTGTTCTTGCACTCTTCGATGAAGGCGGCCAGCTCCGGATTGTTCTGGGCTGCTTGCAGCGCCAGCGGGTGACCGGCGGCGATGCCCACATAGGTCACACCCATGAAGGTGTCCGGACGGGTGGTGTAGACCTCGAGGTGCTCGGTCTGACCGTCGATATTGAAGCTGATGTTGACCCCTTCGGAGCGGCCAATCCAGTTGCGCTGCATGGTCTTGACCATCTCCGGCCAGCCTTCCAGATTGTCGATGTCGTTCAACAGCTCTTCGGCGTAGTCGGTGATCTTGATGAACCACTGAGGGATCTCTTTCTGCTCCACCGGGGTGTCACAGCGCCAGCAGCAGTTGTCCACTACCTGCTCGTTGGCCAGCACCGTCATGTCGTTCGGGCACCAGTTGACGGAGGAGGTCTTCTTGTAGACCAAACCCTTCTCGTAGAGCTTGGTGAAGAACCACTGCTCCCAGCGATAGTAGTCCGGCTTGCAGGTGGCCAGCTCGCGATCCCAGTCATAACCCAGACCCAGCATCTTCAGCTGGTTCTTCATGTATTCGATGTTTTCGTAGGTCCAGGGGGCCGGCGCCGTGTTGTTCTTGATGGCGGCGTTTTCTGCAGGCAGGCCGAAGGCGTCCCAACCGATGGGTTGCAGCACGTTCTTGCCATTGAGCCGTTGATAACGGGAGATCACATCACCTATGGTGTAGTTGCGAACGTGCCCCATGTGCAGACGACCAGACGGATAGGGGAACATGGAGAGGCAGTAGAACTTTTCCTTGTCTACTTTCTCCACCGCCTTGAAGGTTTTCTTGGCATCCCAGTGCTTCTGCACTGCTGGTTCTATGGATTGGGGAACGTATTGCTCTTGCATTGGTGACATCCGGATCTGTGAAATGAATAGATAAAACGGCTGGGAAATCCCGATAGAATACCCATATCCTGCGGCGGCAACAACCGCCAGCATCCGCCCGGTCTCGGGCCAGGTCCGGTACCCGCGAGGATTTGCAGAGCCGCGAGAGTCGCAACGAAGTGAGAATGGCAACCGCCGCCCGTATCCGCCGAGCCCGAGGTCAGGGTCTGGCTCGATCGGGATTCAGCAGAGGAGTGATGGCCATGGACAAACGTCGACAAGGGTATGAAGCCTTTATCGCCCAGCTCAAGAAGCAGTGGGAAGAGACGGAAGCGTTTCAGGGAGAGCGCCTCAACCGGATGATCGCCAAGGTGCAGGCCTATCTGGAGGCGGCCGGGGATCTGACCCAGGACGAGCTGGCGCTGATCGCCGAGTATGTGAAGCGGGATCTGGGCAACTATGACGAAGGGCGCAAGGATGAGCAGGTGGAGGAGTCCGCCTTCATGCTGGCGCTCAAGGACACCGCCTGGTCCTGGCTGGCAGACGTGACCGACCGCACCCAGGTGGAGTGGCAGGAGTTGGCGGACGAGCTGGAGCACAAGGGGGTCTACCGGGCCGGCGACTGGGTGGGGCTCGGAGTATTGGTGTGCGATCACTGCGAGTGGCGCCATACCGTGCTGCACCCGGAGCAGCTTGGCACCTGCCCCGAGTGCGGGGCCGATGAGTATCACCGTGAGCCGCTGTCTCCTTGAGCCGCCAGACTGTGCCAAGCCATAAAAAGAGGCGCCCAAGGGCGCCTCTTTTGTTTATCGGGGTTGTGTGGTCTTAGCCCTTGAGTGCCCAGGGGTGGGCACGGGGGCGTAGCCACAGGGCCAGCCCCAGCAGGGCGGCGGCCAGGCCATACATGGGCCAGCTGCCAAAACGCAGATAGGGGGTCACGCCGTGGGCGGGGCGTACCTCGGCACGCAATACTCCAGCCTCGAACTGCGGGATCTGGGCGATGATGCTGCCGTCTATCTCGGTGACGATGGTGATGCCGGTGTTGGTGTCGCGCAGCAGCGGGCGGGCCAGCTCGAGGGCACGCATGCGGGCGATCTCCATGTGTTGCCAGGGGCCGATGCTGGTGCCGAACCAGGCGTCGTTGGAGACGGTCAGCAGAAAATCGGTATCCGGCTGCACGTTGCGGCGCACCTCGTCCGGGAAGATGATCTCGTAACAGATGGCGGCGGCAAACTTG
The DNA here is from genome assembly GCF_027707725.1 of Aeromonas sp. QDB25. Taxonomy (NCBI): domain Bacteria; kingdom Pseudomonadati; phylum Pseudomonadota; class Gammaproteobacteria; order Aeromonadales; family Aeromonadaceae; genus Aeromonas; species Aeromonas sp. QDB25. The sequence goes on from NZ_JAPCIZ010000001.1 coordinate 110,218, forward strand.
AGCCCCTTGGCGATCAGGTTCGGCTGCACCTCGTCACCCCGGCTGAAGGAGGACATGGGCAGGTTGAAGAAGGGGGCGATGGGACGCAGCAGATCTTCAAAGGGCACGAACTCGCCGATGGGCAGCAGGTGGTACTTGTAGTAGCGGTTCTTGTGCTCGTAGTAGTAGGACTCCTTGCCTTCTGCATCCTGCACCCCCATGCCGAGCACGGTATTGAAGAAGCGCTGCTGTTTCAGATCGTAATGGATGATCCCCGCCAGCAGGCCGGTGTCGTTCACCTTCATCGCCTTGTCCAGGCTCTCCAGATAGGTACCCATCTCCTTCTCGATGGCCGGGATGGCGGACTCCGGCCAGACGATGATGTCGGCATCCTGGTTCTCGCGGCTGAGATCCTGATACTTGCGCACGGTCGGCACCAGGGCCTCCGGATCCCACTTGAGGGACTGCTCGATGTTGCCCTGCACCAGCGCGACCTTGACCGGTTCACCCCGGGTCACCCAGTTGAGCTGCATCAGCCCCTGGGCGGCGCCCACCAGGGCGACGGGGAGCAGCAGCCAGGCCGGCTTGCGGTGTTGCCATACCAGCCAGAGGGCGGAGGCGGTGAGCAGCAGGGCGAGGGTGATGCCCTGCACCCCGAGAAGGGGAGCGAAGCCCTTGAGGGGGCCGTCTATCTGGGTGTAGCCGAACCAGAGCCAGGGGTAGCCGGTCATCACCCAGCCCCGCAGCCAGTCGGCCATCAGCCAGAGCGCCGGGAAGGCGAGCAGCCAGCGACTCCAGTGGCGGCCGGCAAAGAAGCGGGCGAAGAGCCAGCAGGCCAGGGTCGGGTAGAGGGAGAGATAGGCGCAGAGCCCGGCCAGCAGCACGAAGGCGGCCGGCAGCGGAATGCCGCCAAACTCCGTCATGCTGACGTGGATCCACCACTGCCCGGGCAGGAACAGACCCATGGCGTAGCCGAAGCCTCGCCAGGCTGCCTGTTTGGGGGTGGCCTTGTCCAGCAGGGCGTAAAGGCCGAGCAGGGAGGGGATCACCAGGGGCCAGTAGCCGAAAGGGGAGAAGGCCAGCACGGCGATGGCGCCGCTGGCAATGGCAAACAGGCTGGTCAAGAGTTTCGATTTCACGGGGGATCGGGGCTCGAATTGGACTGAATGGAAACACAATGGCCGACATCTTAACCGCAAACCGGGTCAACGGCGAGCCTCGCGGTCGGCGTGGGCCCAGGGGCGGTCGCGCGGCGGGAGAGAGGCAAAAAAAGCGCCCCTGACGAGAGGGGCGCGGGATGTGCGTGGGGCTGGGCGGGATCAGGACTCCGGCTGCGCCGCCGCATGATGCTCGGGGATCTTCACCTGCAACTGTTGCAGGCGACGGCGATCGGCGTGCATCACCTTGAACAGGTAGCCGTCGAGTTCGATCTCTTCCCCTTTCTTGGGCAGGTGGCTGAAGGCGTGCATCACCAGACCGCCGACGGTGTCCACCTCTTCATCGCTGAACTGGGTGCCGAAGAAGTCGTTGAAGTCCTCGATCTCGGTCAGCGCGCTCACCGAGAAGACCCGCTTGCTGATGCGGCGGATCTCTTCCGGCTCGTCCTCGATGTCGTCGAACTCGTCGTCAATCTCGCCGACGATGAGCTCCAGAATGTCCTCGATGGTCACGAGGCCAGAGACACCGCCAAATTCGTCCACCACGATGGCCATGTGGTAGCGCTCTTCCCGGAACTCCTTGAGCAGGCGATCGACCCGCTTGCTCTCCGGCACGATCACCGTGGGACGCAGGATCTTCTCCAGCTGGAGCGGTTCGCTGGCATGCTGGCCGCCAAACCCGAACGGCAGCAGATCCTTGGCGAGCAAGATGCCCTCCACGTGATCCTTGTCTTCGTTGATCACCGGGAAGCGGGAGTGGCCGGATTCGATGATGACCGGCAGGAACTCGTCCACCGGCTGGGACTTCTCGATGGTCACCATCTGGGAGCGGGGGATCATGATGTCACGCACGCGCAGCTCGGCAATTTCGAGCACGCCCTCGATCATGTCCTTGGTGTCCTGATCGATGAGGTCCCGCTCTTCGGCATCGGCGATGACCTCTACCAGATCGTTGCGGTCTTTTGGCTCGCCCTGGAAGAGTTGGCTGAGTTTGTCGAGCCAGGTTTTCTTCGGCGAGCCGGTACTAGGGTGATCGTCGGTCATTTTCTCTCTTGGTTACTCGTATGAACACACTTGAAATCGTTGTGGCTATATGAGGATGGGCATCGGCTGTTTCAAGACGATGACCATCCGGTTCGTTACTCTTCGTCGTTCAGATAAGGATCGGCGAAGCCCAGTTCCTGCATGATGTCGCGCTCGAGCTGCTCCATCTCCTCGGCTTCCTCGTCCTCGATATGGTCATAACCTAGCAGATGCAGACTGCCATGCACAACCATGTGAGCCCAGTGGGCCATCAGGGGCTTGCCCTGTTCGACGGCTTCGGCCTCGACCACCTGGCGGCAGATCACCAGATCCCCGAGCAGGGGCAGCTCGAGACCCGGTGGCGCTTCGAAGGGGAAGGAGAGCACGTTGGTGGGCTTGTCCTTGCCGCGATAGGTGTGGTTGAGCTCGCGGCTCTCCGCCTCGTCCACCAGGCGCACCGTCACCTCGGCCTCGGGCTGGAAGCCCAGAATGGTGCCGTCGAGCCAGCCTTGCAGCTGGGCCTCGGTCGGCAGGCCGTCCGGGCTGGCGCAGGCCAGTTGCAGATCCAGGGTCACGCTCATTGGGCACTCTCTTTGCTGGTGTTCTCGTTGCGGGGAGTGGCTGCGCTCTTCTCGGCCGCCTGCTGGGCATCGAATGCCTCGTAGGCCTGCACGATGCGGGCCACCACGGGATGGCGCACCACGTCCTTGGACTCGAAGAAGTTGAAGGAGAGGCCATCGACCCCCTGCAACACCTCCAGGGCGTGGCGCAGACCGGATTTGGTGCTGCGAGGCAAGTCCACCTGGGTGATGTCGCCGGTCACCACCGCCTTGGAGTTGAAGCCGATGCGGGTCAGGAACATCTTCATCTGTTCCGTGGTGGTGTTCTGGGCCTCGTCCAGGATGATGAAGGCGTCGTTGAGGGTGCGGCCGCGCATGTAGGCAAGCGGCGCCACCTCGATGACGTTGCGCTCCATCAGCTTCTCCACCCGCTCGAAGCCCAGCATCTCGAACAGGGCGTCGTAGAGGGGGCGCAGGTAGGGGTCCACCTTCTGGGAAAGATCGCCGGGCAGGAAGCCGAGCTTCTCACCGGCTTCCACCGCCGGGCGGGTCAGCAGGATGCGGCGGATCTCCTGGCGCTCCAGGGCATCCACGGCGGCGGCCACGGCGAGATAGGTCTTGCCGGTCCCGGCGGGCCCGATGCCGAAGCTGATGTCGTGGCGTACGATATTGGCGATGTACTGGGCCTGGTTCGGGCTGCGGGGCTTGATGAGACCGCGCTTGGTCTTGACCGTGACCTCCTTGCCATACGGCAGGGAAGGGGCGGGTTCGTCGTCCTGCTCCAGCACGCGGGACTCCTGCACCGCCAGGTGCACCATCTCGGGGGTGATGTCGCTCACCTTGCTCCCCTTGAGGGGCTGGGTTTCCACATAGAGGTGCTTGAGGATGACGGCAGCCGCCTCCACCTGGGCCTGCTTGCCGATCACTTGGAAGTGGTTGTCCCGGTAGCTTATCTCGATGCCGAGACGGCGCTCCAGCTGCTTGAGGTTGTCGTCAAAGGGTCCGCACAGGCTGGCGAGGCGCTGGTTGTCGGCGGGTTCCAGATGCAGATTCAGGGTGGAGATGTGTCGGCTCAAGGTGTCCTCTTATCGGTTGTTCCCCCGCCACTGGGCGGGGGAGAGAGTCATCAATGGGGTCTGAAGGCCGCAACGCCCAGATCATCGGGCACGTTGTCAGGACGACGGGCGAGGATCTCGCTCGGGGCCGTGGCGATGCGCAGGTTCATTTCGTCCTCGCCGCGGATGAAGCGGCCGCGCAGGGAGTAGGGGCGTACGTCGGTGATCTCCACGTCGGCGAAGCCGCCGATGAGGCGGTGCGGCCCCTCGAAGTTGACCACCCGGTTGTTCTCGGTGCGGCCACTGAGCTGCATGGGATCCATCTTGGAGGGCCCCTCCACCAGGATGCGCTGCACCGAGCCCAACATGGCGCGGCCGATGAGCATGGACTGGTGATTGATGCGGTTTTGCAGTCGGGTCAGGCGGGCCTTTTTCACTTCCATGTCAACGTCATCGGGCAGATCCGCGGCCGGGGTGCCGGGGCGCGGGCTGTAGATGAAGCTGAAGCTCATGTCGAAGTTGATCTCCTCGATGAGTTTCATGGTGGCCTCGAAGTCTTCGTCCGTCTCGTTCGGGAAGCCGACGATGAAGTCGGAGCTCATGGTGATGTCGGGACGCACGGCGCGCAGGCGGCGGATCTTGGACTTGTACTCCAGCACGGTGTGCGGGCGCTTCATCATGGTCAGGATGCGATCCGAGCCGCTCTGGATGGGCAAGTGCAGGAAGCTGACCACCTCGGGGGTATCACGATAGACCTCGATGATGTCGTCGGTGAACTCGACCGGGTGGCTGGTGGTGTAGCGAATGCGGTCGATGCCGTCGATGGCAGCCACCAGGCGCAGCAGTTCTGCGAAGGTGCAGACCTCCCCGTCGAAGGTCGGCCCCCGGTAGGCGTTGACGTTCTGGCCGAGCAGGTTCACTTCGCGCACCCCTTGCTGGGCGAGCTGGGCGATTTCATAGAGCACGTCATCCAGTGGCCGGCTCACCTCCTCGCCACGGGTGTAGGGCACCACGCAGAAGGAGCAGTACTTGGAGCAGCCTTCCATGATGGAAACGAAGGCGGTCGCCCCCTCGGCACGGGGTTCGGGCAGGTTGTCGAACTTCTCGATTTCGGGGAAGGCGATGTCCACCTGGGCACCGCGCCCCTCCTGCACCTGCTTGATCATGGTCGGCAGGCGGTGCAGGGTCTGGGGTCCGAAGACGATGTCCACATAGGGCGCCCGGCTGCGCAGGTTCTCCCCTTCCTGGGAGGCGACGCAGCCGCCCACCCCGATCACCAGCCCCGGTTTTTTCGCCTTGAGCTTCTTCCAGCGACCGAGCTGGTGGAACACCTTCTCCTGGGCCTTCTCGCGGATGGAACAGGTGTTGAGCAGCAGCACATCTGCCTCTTCCGGCTCCTCGGTAAGCGTGTAGCCATTGCTGGCATCCAGCAGGTCCGCCATCTTGGACGAGTCGTACTCGTTCATCTGGCAGCCCCAGGTCTTGATATGAAGTTTCTTGCTCATTGCTTCTCGTGACTGGTTTTGAAATCGGCAGGGTCAAAGGACCGACCATTTTACTCCGCAATCCCGGTGCTGACCAGTCTGGGGCCGCCCGTCGCCATCAGGGCCGGCTTGTCGTCGGCAATTGCGCATCCCTCTCACTGTTTCTGCCGCCTCCTTGCGTTATCATGCCCCATTCGGTTCGGCCCTTGCCCCTTATCGCGGGGACTCCTTGCAGGAATCAAGTTATGGAACAGTGTGATATTGCCATCGTCGGCGCCGGCATGGTGGGCGCCGCCACCGCCTGCCTGCTGGCGGCAGAGGGGCTCTCGGTGCGGGTCATCGAGACCCGGTTGCCCGAGCCCTATGCCCCCGGGCAGCCGCTGGATCTGCGGGTCTCCGCCATCAGCCAGGCCTCGGTGGCGCTGCTGACCCGGGCCGGTGCCTGGCAATACCTGCAACAGATGCGGCTGTGTCCCTATCGCCGGCTGGAGACCTGGGAGCTGGACGGTTTCGCCACCCGCTTCGACGCCGCCGATCTGGGGCTGCCCCAGCTCGGCTACATCATAGAGAACCGGCTGGTGCAGCTCGCCCTGCTCAAGAGGATGGAAGATTTCCCGACCATCCAGACCCACACCCCGGCGGCGGTGAAAAGCCTGCGCCAGAGTGCGGAAGAGGCCGTGCTGACCCTGGACGATGGCAGCGAGCTCGCCGCCCGCTGGGTGCTGGCCTGCGACGGCGCCGAGTCCCACACCCGCCAATTGGCCGGGATCGGGGTGTCGCGCTTCGAGTACCGCCAGCACTGCATGCTGATCAATATCGACACCGACTTCGAGCAGGAAGACATCACCTGGCAGCAGTTCACCCCGAGCGGCCCGCGCGCCTTCCTGCCGCTGCCGGGCCGCCATGGCTCCCTGGTCTGGTATGACAGCCCGGCCCGCATCCGGGCGCTGGCCGCCATGAGCAACGAGGCCCTGGCCGCCGAGGTGCGCCGCCACTTCCCCAGCCGCCTTGGCGGTTTCACCGTGACGGCCAAGGGGAGCTTCCCCTTGGTGCGCCGCCACGCCAACGACTATCACGCCGGGCGAGTGGTGCTGCTCGGGGATGCGGCCCACACCATCAACCCGCTGGCGGGGCAGGGGGTCAACCTCGGTTTCAAGGACGTGGCCTGCTGGGCCGGGTTGCTCGGCAAGGCGGGGGCACAGTGGCATGAGCTGGCGCTGGCCGGGCGTTACGAGGGGCGACGCCGCCCTGACAACCTGCTGATGCAGTCGGGGATGGATCTCTTCTACGGGGTCTTCAGCAACGAGATAGGCCCCCTCAGGCTTGCCCGCAACCTGGCGCTGAATCTGGCGGACAAGGCGGGTCCCCTCAAGGAGATGGCGCTACGCTATGCGCTTGGGCTGGTATGAGGCAGTGCGTGGCACTGCCAGGTGCCAATCGGGTGGCATATCAATCCGTGTGATGGTGCCAGCCGGTTTTTTATATGGCCGCGAGGAGTGATCCAGGCGGCGCAGGGGCAAAACGGCCTCAGGCAAGGGGGGAGCACACCATGAACAAGGCATTGCTGGTGATCGATTTCATCAACGACATCGCCCACCCGGACGGGCGCATCGCCGCCTCGGCGGCCCAGGTGATCGAGCAGGACGCCATTGCGCACGCCAATCAGGCGCTGGCTCATGCCCGCGCTCACGGCTGGCTGGTGGTGCTCATCAAGGTGGGGTTTGACGAGGGCTATCTGCTGCAACCCAGGGGTTCCCCCATGTTTGGCCGTGCCCGGCAGTTCGGGGCCCTCTCCCTGGCGGACAGCGGCACCGACTTTCACCCGGATCTCGATGTACAACCCGGGGATCTGGTGCTGACCAAACCCAGGGTCAGCCCCTTCTACGGCACGGCGCTGGAGCCCGCGCTACGGGCCAATCGCATCGAGCATCTCTATGTGTGCGGCGTGAGCACCAGCTGGGCCATTCAGGGGGCGGTGCGAGATGGCCACGATCGGGACTACGCCATCACCATCCTGGAAGATGCCTGCGCGGCGGCGGATACCGCAGAACACCAGGCTTCCCTGCGCATGCTCGGTCGCATTGCCGAGATCATCAAGGTCGCGGAGCTGCTCTGACCACTCGTATCTAATCCACTCATTTTTCATGCCAATGCTCTGTTGAAACCGAACCAATTTCGGGCAACATGAGTGGAACCGTACTGGCCACAAGGATGAGGACATGCGTTATCAGGGCAGGATCGCGAGCTGGAATTCACAACGCGGTTTCGGGTTCATCAAGCAGGAGCAGGGCGGTGCCGATCTTTTTGTTCACATCACCACCCTGCAATTCGATGGCAGGCCGCCGGAGGTGGGGGAAAAGGTTTCCTATCTGATCGGGAGCAGCAAGGATGGCAAGCCTTGTGCCGTACAAGTGTTCTTTCCCGACCGCCCGCTCTCGCTGGCTGGCGGACCTATGCCATCCATGCCGGATCGTGGGAGCAGGGAGGATTTGAGCCCTCGGGCACCACACGCCACCACATATAGAACCCGGGAGTATCATGCTCCTCGTCGCAAGGGGAGCTGGGGTGGCAAGTTAATCCCCCTATTGGTGCTGGCGGGGTTGTTCTCCCTCTATTCCCGCTTCTCGGCCGAGTTTGCCTCACTTCCATCCTTTCCCTCTTTTAGCCAGGAGGACAGTACTTCGAACAGTACGGTTCAGGTTCCGACTTTTGTTCGTCAGTGCGATGGCCGTCAGCATTGCTCCCAGATGACTTCCTGCGAGGAGGCGACCTGGTTTTTGCAAAATTGCCCCAATACCAAGATGGATGGGGAAGGAGACGGCATCCCCTGCGAGCGGCAGTGGTGTGGCCATTAGCCAGCCGTTATGTACTTCAGGATTCCGGTTTGGGCTGCGCTCCTCTCAGAGGCTGTGGCTCTGCGGATATGCCGCCCTGACCAGGGCCAGAAAGCGATCCCGGATGGGATCGGCAAATTCCGGGTTCCACACCAGGCTGATTTCCCATTCCGACCAGGGGCCGGAGAGAGGGTAGAGGGTCACCTCCTTGCCCGCGATGAACCCTACGCTGCGCGGCAGGATGGCGTTGCCGATACCGGCGGCCACCAGGGCGACCAGGGTCTGGATGTCTTCCGCCTCCTGGATGAGACCGGTCAGCCGGTTGGCGCCGAGAAAGCGGGCGATCTGCTGGCTGAGACCCGGGCAGCGATGGCCCACCATCTGCAGCAAGGGATCGCGGATCAGCGCCCGCTCCAGGTCGAAGTCCGGCCCTGCCACCTGGGTGGGGACGGCCAGCACCAGTCTGTCCGTCAGCAACCTGTGTTCCCTCAGCTGCGGCGCATCAGGCCGTCGCATGAAGCCCAGTTGCAGCCTACCCGCCAGCAAGTGCTCCTGCTGGATGGCGGAGGTGGTGTCCCGCAGGTGAACCAGCACGTCGGGGGCCTGCTGCTTGAAACGGGCTACCAGGGAGGGGGCCAGTGCGAAGCTGGAGAGCCCGAACCCGATGTTGAGGCGTCCGGCGGCACCGCTTGCCAGCGCCAGGGCATGCTGCTCGAATCCCTTGCCGTGATCCACCAGAGCCATGGCCTGGGGCAGCAACTGGAGGCCGATGGCGGTCAGCTCGGCCCCGTGGCGGCCCCGGTTGAACAGGGTGCTGCCGAGGGCCTGCTCCAGCCCCTGGATCTGCTTGGTCAGGGCCGGTTGCGTCACAAAAAGCCGGCTGGCCGCCTCCCGGTAGTTGGCACTCTCGGCCAGCATGACGAAGGCCTGCAATTGTCTCAGGTCGAATCTCATTCCATTTGGTTATCTAACGTGGCGATTTATTGATTATAAATTATCTAATCTCCTTGTTCTAATGGTCTCGAAACGGGCCTGCTTGCCCGCTGTTCAGTCACAAGGAGTCATGTCATGTCGAGCGAACGCTATCTGTTTTTGAGCAAGGGGAGCCTGGTGATGGCTCAGCCACTGGCCGCACCGGAGACCGGGGAGCTGCTGACCAGTCTGTTGCAGCAGGGGTTCGTCGTCGCCCCCTTGCCGGTGTGGGCCAGCAATGCGGAGCAGGCGCTCGCCTGTTACGAGGCCGCTGCCCAGCGGCAGGTCTTCGCCGATGCGCTGGCGGGGAGAGCCCTGTGAGCGCGGTGCGCGTGAAGGCCGCGGCCCTGCTGCTGGACATGGACGGGACCCTGGTCCACTCCACCGGCGACGTGGAAGTCGTGTGGCGGCGCTGGTGTCAGCACCATGGGCTGGATCCCGCTCCCGTGCTCGCCATGTGTCACGGCGTGCGCTCACGGGAGGTGATAGGGGCCCTGGCTCCCCAGCTGGACATGGCGGTGGAGGTGGCCCTGCTCGACGATCTGGAGATGGCATACGCTGCGGCGCCGATGCCCCTGGACGGTGCCCGGCGACGGCTCGAACAGCTGCCGTCGACGCGCTGGGCGCTGGTGACTTCCGCAAGCCGGAGAGTGGCAGAGCACCGGCTGCTGCACGCCGGATTGCCGCTGCCCCGACTCCTGGTGTGTGCCGGGGATGTGGTACGGGGCAAGCCGGATCCCGAGCCTTATTTGCTGGCTGCCAGCCGGTTGGGACTGGCTCCGGCCGATTGCCTGGTGTTCGAGGATGCACCAGCGGGCATCGCCAGCGCCCTGCAGGCGGGTTGCCAGGTGGTGCAGATGGGGGGAACAAGGCGGTATGACGACAGGCTCAAGGGCTGGCTGCGGGACTGGCGCGGGATCGAGATCGAGGTGGCACCAGACGGGCTCCATCTTCATCTGCCCGCCCCGCTGCCGGCAGAGGCCGGATGATGACGACAAGGGGCACGCCATTCAGGCGCCGCAAGATTGCCCGATGCTGGGGGAAGCCTGCTCGGCCGAATAGCGTTCCACCCGGTTGCGGCCATTGTGCTTGGCCAGATAGAGCGCCTGATCGGCGCGAGAGAGCAGCTCGTCCAGATTGAAGGGGCCCTCTTTCTGGGAGGCGATACCGATGCTGACTGTGATGCAGACGGCGGGCTCGGCTCCCTTTTCTTCCCCTGGCTGCGCGACGATTTTTCGCAGCCGCTCGGCAACTGCCATGGCCTGCTCCTCGCTGAGGCCGGGCCAGATGGCCACGAACTCCTCTCCCCCCAGGCGACAGAAGAGATCCCCGGTCGAAGCTGGTCGCGCACACGGGCCGCGAAGCTGCTCAACTGGTTGTCACCCTCTTCGTGACCGTGACGATCATTGATGCGTTTGAAATGATCGATGTCCTGCATGCAGATCGCCACAGGGTAGCGCTGCACCGTGAGGTGCTGGAGCAGTTCGTTGGCGGCCGACCAGAAGCCGGCCCGGTTCAGCGCACCGGTCAGGTGATCGTGGTGGGCCAGGTGTTTCATCTCCCGCAGCAGGCTGTTGCGGGCCGCCATGATGTTGGCGGCGGTCAGGGGGGTGAGAGCGATCAACATGACCCCTATCCGGACGGAGAACATCCAGTACTGGGTCTGGACATCGTGATTGATGACGAGGTGGCCGTTTGAGAGGGCGATCAGGATCAGGGTGCTGTAACTCAGGGTCAGCAGGCTGGTGGCGAAGACGGAGTAGGTGACGGCGCACCAGAGCAGCGCCGGTACCGGGAAGGCGATGGATCCCGGCCCCTCGACGAGCAGGGTGAGCAGCAGGGAGGCCACCAGGCTCAGCAGCGGCATCAATCTGGTCCAGGAGAACTCGGTGCGGTAGAGGAGGGTGCGCCAGGGGGGCACGCTGTCATGGGGAGGCAGTGTCAGGAGCACCGGCAGTATGGTCATGTAGTTCACCAGCTCGCTGGCAAACCAGAAGCCCAGCCCGTAGAGCGGGGTGCCCAGAGACAGGATGGGATTGATGATGGCGCCGACCACGCCGGCGGCGAGGGAGGCGGCCAGGGTGTTTCGCAGCAGGAGCACGAGGGAGGTGGGGCGCCTGAGGAGCTTGTTGGCAGGCGCGAGCCGATGCATCAGCAGATACCCGACGCCGATGCCGGCCAGGTTGCCGCAGGTCAGCAGGATGGTTTTGAACAGGGGCTCGCCGGTGAAGAGGGCGGCGAGAAAAAAGCCCAGTATGCCGCCGGCCCAGCCCGCCGGGGTGGCCAGGCGTGGATAGCGCACCATGCAGCCGAGCAGGACCGCATTGGCAGGCCAGAAGGCCGCCAGCAGGTTGGGGGGGCGGGTGAAGATGCCGATCAGCGAGAACAGCAGTACCAGGGCGGCGACACACAACAGAGCGGACAAGGGCGTCAATGTGCATGAGGTACGTTGGCGTGCGATGTCCCCCATGGGGACCTCCTGACAAGAGAGCGTTTGTTCAGAGTATGGCTGGCACGTGACAAGGGTGAACGAGGGGGAGAGAAGAAAACGCCCCCTGGTGGAGGGGGCGTGAAGGCTTACTTGAAGACCCGGAAACGCACGTCGTCGTCAATGAAGGTCTTGTCGCCGGCAGGTTGCTCTATGCTGCCAAAAGGCATCTGGGCACGGAGCAGCCAGCTGGCGGGCAGGTCCCACTCCTTGCGCACCGCATCGTCGATGAGCGGGTTGTAGTGTTGCAGGGAGGCGCCGATGCCCTCTTGGGCCAGGGTGGTCCAGACCGCGAACTGGGCGATCCCGGTGGCATGTTCGGACCAGATGGGGAAGTTGTCGGCATAGAGAGCGAATTTCTGCTGAAGATCCTCGATGACGGCGGTGTCTTCGAAGAAGAGCACGGTGCCAGCCCCGGCGCGGAAGCTGCCGTTGATCTTGGCTTCACTCTGGGGATAGGCCTCCGGCGGCACTATCTTCTTGAGCTCCGCCTTGACGATGTCCCACAGCTTGTGGTGCTGCTCGCCGAACAGGATGACGGCGCGGGAACTCTGGGAGTTGAACGAAGAGGGGCTGTGCTTGACGGCATCCTTGATGAGGGCGGTCAGCTGGGCCTCGGAGTGGGTCACCCGGTTGCCCAGGGCATAGATGGTACGACGTGCTTTGATCTGTTCGATAAACTGACTGCTCATAACATCTCCTTGGTTGATGAATCATCACCGCCAGCGTTGCCGACAAAGGTCATCTGGCTCCGATTTCTCGAGTCATCGACTATAGCACCTTGCGGGCAATAAACCGTCAACGAGGAGTAATGACTGTTTCTACTTTTTATGGATATTCACATGACGGATGTGAATATGGCCGTGAGACACCTTGATATCTTTTTTATCATTAGCAGTGGATGTTAATGACTTCAATCAATATCTTTTGCAGATTTTTAATCTATAAAATTCATCCAATATGACATTTTATAGAGATTGACATGACGGCGGCGCTGATCAAGGAACGCTATTACATACTGACTCCGCTGTCGTTTCTCCTGGGAGGGCTGGTGCTGATCGCCACCCTGTTGCTGGCGGCAGCCAGCTACCTGAGCAGCATCGACAAGACGGTGGCGGGTTACGGTCACATGCTGGCCGCCCTCGACGCCACCCTGCTCCAGGACATGGCGCAGGACAACCGCCGCCAGCTTGGCGTACTGGAGGCGTCCCTGGACAAGCAGGCCATCGCTGCCGGGGCATCGGCCATCAATCCCATCTGGGCCATTGCCCATCAGTTCAAGTACGACGCCCACTTCCTCTATTTCTACAACGCGCGCACCCATCGGCTCGACAGCTATCCCGACTGGCAGCAACCGGAGGGCTACCGGGTACAGGCGCGGCCCTGGTACCAGACCCTGTCCGGCGAGGGTGATGATCTCGTCTGGTTCGGTCCCTACCCGGCGTTCGATTCGGCCCGGCAGGTACTGACTCTCATCAAGCGGGTCAAGGATGATGAGGGGCAACTGCTTGGGCTGCTGATGGTGGACATGTCGTTCAGCGCCTTGCAGGGGGCGTTGCACCGGGCAGTGGGTGAGGACCCGGTGGCCCTCTACATCACCGAGCGCAAGGGCGGCAAGCTGGTGGTGGGGCACAATTTGTCGCTGTTGCCGCCCCATCTCGAGCGGGAGACGCAGGCGGCTGGGCTGGACGGGTTCTGGGCCGGTCGCCACCTGCAACACGCTCTGGAGGGGATGGAGTGGGATCTCAACGTCTATCTCCCCCCCTCCCATTTTCATGAAAACCTGCAAGACACCCTGCTGATGGTGGTGCTGCCCGCCCTGGCGCTGCTCTGCATCTGGCTGTGCAGCCTGTGCTTTCTGATGCGGATCTTTCGCCAGGAGCAGGCGCTTGTGCAGGGCTCGCTCAGCGGCCTCATCCGGGATGAGGCGCGAAAGGAGATCCAGCGGCGTCAGCGAACCTGGTTCGTGCACGGCAGCCTGGGGGAGATAGAACAGGTGTGAAACAGCCTGCTGCAAGGGCAGGATGCCCTGCTCCACGACCCTCTCACCGGCATCCTGAACCGGCGAGCCTTCGATCAGCAGCGGGCCGGGCTGGAGCAGGCGGGGACACCCTACTGGCTGGTGCTGTTCGATGTGGACAACTTCAAGCGCGTCAACGACAGCTGGGGACACGGTGTGGGGGATGCGGTGCTGTTTCGGGTAGCCACCATCATGGCGAGAACCCTGGGGGATGAGCATGTCTACCGCATCGGGGGCGATGAATTTGCGGCCTTGCTGCCCTGGGAGCAGGCGGAGGTGGAATGTCGCCTGACCCACCTGCTCGGTCGGGTGAAGGCCCTGAAATGGCGGGAGTTCGCCGACGCCATCACCCTGAGCGCCGGCGGCGCGCGCTATCCGGATGATGCCCTGACGCTGCTCGAGCGGGCCGATGCCTGCCTGTACGAGAGCAAGCACCAGGGGCGGGATTGCTGGCATCTGGCGGCGTCGTTGCCCGTTGACGGGGAGGTTGTGACAGTATCTGTCTGACGGTGATTGCTGCAAAAAAGGGCCTTTGGGCCTAGAAAAGGGTCATGACGGGGATGATTTCTCGTGTGACCTTTTTTTTTGATGTGGTTTCAGGTGGTTAGCCTGCTTTCTTGCATCGTGTCGCGAACCGGAGACAGGGAGGGCTGGCCGTGAGGTGCCCCTTGCGGCAGTGGCGCAGGTCAGGGGGCTTTGTATAGTGCAGGGAAAAATAATCAATCATCAGGTTTGACAGGAGTACCCCATGAAAATGAAACCGTTTGGCATGAGCGCACTGGCGCTGCTGGGGGCGTTGCTGTTGGGCACAGGACAGGTGCAGGCATCCGAGACCCTCAATACCATTCTCGGCGGCGGAGCCGGCGGGGTGGCGGGCACCATGATCGGCAAGGAGCTGGGTGGCGACACCGGCGCCCTGGTGGGGGCTGCCCTGGGGGGCGCGGCCGGTGGTGCGGCCACGGCCAATAGGGGCAACAAGAACGAAGCTGCGCTCGGCGGCGCCGTCGGTGCCCTGGGCGGGGCAGCCATCGGCAAGAGCGTCGGTGGCAGTACGGGCCAGCTGATCGGCGCCGGTATCGGTGGTGCCGGTGGCTCCGCCATCGGAGCCAGGACCGGGGATGGTCACGAGAGCCGCGGCGATCGCTATTACGATGACAGGCGCTATCACAAGCACCACAAGAAACACAAAAAGCACCGCAAGCACAGATGGCATGACGACTGATGCCGCGGCAAGCTGACCGACAAAAAGGGGCCTTTGGCCCCTTTTTTTGATCCCGCTGCCGGCCCGTAAGGGGCGGCGAGCGGCCTCTTACACCAGCCGGTGCTGGCGCCTGCCAAGGGAGAAGGCGTTGATGTTGTCGATGAGCTGATCCGCGAGGCGCTGCATCGACTCTTCGCTGGCCCAGGCCACGTGGGGAGTCAGGATGAAATTGGGGTAACGCAGGGCCTGCATCAGGGGGTGATCCGGAGGCGGCGGCTCGACACTCGCCACATCGAAACCGGCGCCGCCCAGACGGCGGTTGCCGAGGGCTTCGAGCAGCGCCTGCTCGTCCACCAGGCCGCCACGGCCCACGTTGATGAGCAGGGCGCCCGGTTTCATCAGGGCCAGCTCCCGCTCCCCGATGAGATGGCGGGTGTAGGGGGTGAGCGGGCAGTGCAGGCTGATCACATCCGAACTTTGCAACAGGGCATCCAGGGGCAGTCTGTCGTCATCCCCCGGGGAGCCGACCTGGCTCTGGGCATAGTAGACCTCCATCCCGATGGCGCTGGCCCGCTGTCCCAGTGCCTGTCCCAGGGTTCCCTTGCCGATGATCCCGAGGCGCTTGCCATGCAGATCCGTGATGGGGTGGTCGAAGAAGCAGAACTGGCCGCTTTGTTGCCAGCGCCCCTCCAGCAGGGACTGGCGCCAGGCGAACAGGTTGCGCGACAGGGCGAGCATCAGGGCCATGGCGTGCTCGGGGACGGAAGGGCCCGAGTAGTTGCGGATATTGCACACGGCGACATTGGCGGCGCGGCACGCCTCCAGATCCAGGTTGTCGCTGCCGGTGGCGGCCAGGGCGATCAGGCGCAGTTCGGGCAGCTGGGCCAGTTCATCGGCCCCGATGCGCACCTTGTTGATGATGGCGATGCTGGCGCTCTTGAGCCGCTCCACCACCTGATCCGGTGCCGTGGTCGGGTAGCTTTGCCAGTGATGGGGAAAATCGGGGCGGCGCAGATTGATGCCGGTGTCCAGGGTGTCGCTGTCGAGAAACACGATTTGCTGCATGAAGCCTCCTGCCATTGGTTCGGACATGATGCCAAACATGGAGGGCGGCTGACCAGCGCGGTGGCATCGGGTCAAGTCCGATGGGGAAGGCAAAAGGCGGGTGGCTGTGCCTCGGAGGGACTCAGATCCAGCCCAGGTGCGTCAGCCAGCCCTGGATGCGCCCCGGCGTCTCCTCCAGATCCATCAGGGCATAGGGGCGGTAGTTGAGCTTGTGGCTGCGGCGGCTCTCGCTTCTGCGGGCTTCGGCCGCCAGCAGGGGCCAGCGTCCTCCCTCCTCCTGATAGAGATCCAGGGTAGGGATGCTGCCCTGGGCTATCTGCTTGGCGAGGGTCTGGTTGCTCAGCTGGTTGGGGAAGAAGCCGTCGAGCAGCACCAGGGCATCGGGGGCGGGCAACTGTTCGCTGGCGATGAGGTTGGCGGCCCAGGCGGCGCTGGTACCCTGGGCCAGCAGCAGCTTGAAGCCCCCCTCCTGCAGCTTGGCATCCCCCAGCTTGCTGATGCGGGAGGCAAACTGCTTGCGAAAATCGTCGATGACCTGCTGTTTCTTCTCGGCGGCGGGGTCGAGTTCGGTCTGCTGCGGCGAGGGGAGCAGCAGCAGGGTATCGAAACCGAGGCGCCCCAGCTCCCGGGTCAGTTGCCACAGCTGGCCGCTGCGCTGCCAGTCGGGCAGCAGGATGACCAGACCCACGTAGTTGTCGCTGTCGTGCTTGGCAAACAGTACCTGTTGCTTGTCCACCCTGGTGCTGTCGGGTATTCCCTGCCAGTCGCTGCTCTGCCAGTAGTCGGGGGGAACCAGGGGGGCTGGATCCAGGGCGGCGCCTGACGGTGCCTGCCCGGCGCCGTGGGCGGCAAAAGCAAGCAGGGTCAGCAGCAGATAGGGGCGAAATGTCATGGGGGATCCTCCAGCACTCCCTCATAGCGGCCTCGCCGGGGGTTTCTTTAGGGCAAGGGGGCACATCGGCATCGGCGGTGGCGAAGAGGGTCTGACCGGCGGGCCGGACACTGGCCCGGGATTGTTCCAAATGGCAAAGCATTCCCGGTTTTGATTGTTCCATCCTGTGACCCATACATGGTTCAGTAAGGGCAGGCAGACAGGGGGCCGGGGCATGTCGTCACTGGCCGCAGGCGGAGAATTCTCCCCCCTGTCTCGTCAGAACGAGAGATTCACCCTCACTTTCCATCGACAGGGAGCGTTATCGCCATGAGCACCTTGGTTCACTTGCCCATCCTCGACCTGAGGCAGCTGGATGCCTCGCCCGACGCTCGGGCCGATTTTCTGGCATCGTTGCGCGATGCCGCGAGAGAGACGGGATTTTTCTACCTGACCGGCCACGGCATCGATCCCGAGCTGCAACAGGAGGTGCAGCAGCTGTCGCGGGCCTTCTTTGCGCTGCCTCTGGCGGCCAAGCAGCAGGTCGCCATGATCCACTCTCCCCATTTTCGTGGCTACAACCGACCGGGGGCAGAGCTGACCCGGGGTCAACCCGACTGGCGAGAGCAGTTTGATATCGGTGCCGATCGCCCTGCCTTGCCGCGCGCGGCGGGCGACCCGCCCTGGTGGCGGTTGCAGGGGCCGAATCAGTGGCCGGAGGCGCTGCCGACACTGCAACCCGTGCTGACGCGCTGGCGTGGGCAGATGACCCGCATGTCCCGTACCCTGCTCGGGGCTTTTGCCGAGGCGCTCGCACTGTCGCCAGATGCCTTCGATGCCCTGCACGGAGAGCGTCCCAACGAACATATCAAGCTGATCCGCTATCCCGGTGAGCGGGGCGCCACTCAGGGGGTCGGTCCCCACAAGGATTCGGGCTTCCTGAGCTTCCTGCTGCAGGATGACCAGCCCGGCCTGCAGGTGGAGGTGGCGCCGGATCACTGGATCGATGCGCTCCCGCTCCCCGGCACCTTCGTGGTCAACATCGGTGAGCTGCTGGAGCTGGCCAGCAACGGCTACCTGCGGGCGACCGTGCACCGGGTGGTGCCGTCGGCGCCGGGGCAGGAGCGTCTTTCCATCGCCTTCTTCCTGGGGGCCCAGCTCGACGCCGTGGTGCCCGTCTATCCGCTGCCCGAGGCACTGGCCCGTGAAGTCAGAGGGCCTGCCACCGACCCGCACAATCCGCTGCTGCGGGAGGTGGGCTGGAACTACCTCAAGGGGCGGCTGCGTTCTCACCCTGATGTGGCATTGCGCCACCATGCCGATCTGTTGCCGGCGCCCCGGGCGCTGGCGGTCGGCGAAACCACCCATTGATTGCATGGCAAGGAGCACAAGATGAACAAGCACGGACTGTTTTCCCTGAGCGGCCTGGTATTGGCCCTCGGACTCTCTCTCTCCGCCCAGGCAGCCCAGGCGCTGCGGGTTGCCGCGGATCCACTGCCCCATGCGGATATCCTCGGCGAGGTGAAACGCCAGGACCCTTCGCTGGATCTGCAGGTGATCGAGCTCAGCGGCGGCATCAATGCCAATGCCCTGCTGGTGGCGGGTGATGTGGATGCCAACTATTTCCAGCACGTCCCTTACCTGCGGGATCAGGAGAAGGCGCTCGGCACCGAGCTGGTGGTGGCCGCGACCGTACACGTGGAGCCTCTTGGCATCTATTCGAAGAAGTTCAAGCACCTGAGGGAGGTACCGGAAAAGGCGGTGATAGCCCTGCCCAACAATGTCACCAACCTGAGCCGGGCCCTCTATCTGTTGCAGCACGAGGGGCTCATCACCCTCAAGGCCGGCCATGAAGATCCGGCGCGGGATCTGGCGACGGTGCACGACATCGCCACCAACCCCAAGGCGCTCAAGATCCTGGAGATCGAGGCGCCGCAGCTGCCGCGCTCCCTCGACGACGTGGATCTGGCGGTGATCAATGGCAACTATGCCCTGGAGGCGGGGCTGGAGCCTGCTCGCGATGCCCTGGGGCTGGAGAGCGCCCAGAACAATCCCTACGCCAACATCCTGGTGACCACCCCGGCGCTCAAGGATGATCCGCGGATCCGCCAGTTGGCGCGGGACCTGGAGTCCAGGGCGATCGCCGACTTCATTCGCAAGAGCTACAAGGGGTCGGTGATCCCGGTGGCCGGGCGGCAGTCATGATAGTGCTGGAGGGGCTCGGCAAGCAGTACCCGGGGCACGGGCAACCCGCTCTGGAGGGGGTGTCGCTCGAGATCCCGGATGGGGCCATCTACGGCATTCTCGGGCGCAGCGGCGCGGGCAAGAGCACGCTCATTCGTTGCCTCAATCTGCTGGAGCGGCCAAGCCGGGGCCGCATCCTGTTCGATGGCCGCGACATCACGGCCCTGGAGGGGGCGGCCTTGCGCCGCCACCGTCAGGGGACCGGCATGATTTTCCAGCACTTCAATCTGCTGCACGCCCGCAGCGTGGAGGAGAACGTGGCAGTCCCGCTGGAAATCGCCGGAGTGGCGCGCCGGGAGCGGGCGGCCCGGGTCAGCGAGCTGCTGGAACTGGTGGGGCTTGGCGAGCACCGTCGCGCCTTTCCCTCCCAGTTGTCGGGGGGACAGAAGCAACGAGTGGGCATCGCCCGCGCCCTGGCCGCCAATCCGCGCCACTTGCTCTGTGACGAGGCGACCAGTGCCCTGGATCCGGAGACCACGGAGTCGGTGCTGGCGCTGCTTGCCGACATCAACCGCCGCCTCGGGATCACCATAGTGCTCATCACCCACGAGCTGGAGGTGGTCAGGGCCATCTGCGATCACGCAGCATTGCTTGAACGGGGTCAGCTGGTGGAAAGCGGCGCTCTGGGCACCCTGCTGGCCAACCCCGACTCCCGCGTGCGGCAGGCCTTGTTGCCGGATCCCGAGATCCTGCGGCGTTTCATGGCGCGTCACGGAGTCACAGAGGAGGTGCGTTTATGCAGAGTCGCCTGAGTGTCGATGCCTTGCTCGAACTGATGTATCAGGGGTCGCTCGAAACGCTCTACATGGTGGGAGTGGCGGCCGTGTTCACCCTGTTGCTGGGGTTGCCGACCGGGGTGCTGCTGGTGGTGACCCGTCCCGGGGGCGTGCTGCCCTTGCCCCGTCTCAACATGGTGCTGGGGATCGGTATCAACATCGGGCGGTCGCTCCCCTTCGTGGTGCTCCTGATCGCCCTGATCCCCCTGACCCGGCTGGTGGTCGGCACCTCACTGGGCAGCACCGCCGCCATCGTTCCCATTACCCTGGGGGCCTTCCCCTTCTTTGCCCGGGTGGTGGAGAGCGCCCTCGATGAGGTGGACAAGGGGCGCGTCGAAGCCGTGCTCGCCATGGGGGGCAGCGGCTGGCACGTGGTCGTCAAGGCGCTGCTGCCCGAGGCCTTGCCGGCGCTGCTGGCCGGACTCACCCTGACGGTGGTGATGCTCATTGGCTTCTCCTCCATGGCGGGGGTGGTCGGTGGTGGCGGGCTCGGGGATCTGGCGATCCGCTACGGCTACCAGCGCTTTGACGACAAGGTGATGGCAGGGACAGTGGTCATGTTGCTGCTGCTGGTGCAACTGGTACAGGGGGTGGGGGACAGGCTGGTGCGGGCACTGGCCCATCGCCGCTAGGGGCACGGCTTCTCATCAGGCCGGCCGTGAGGTGCCAGCCAATAAAAAAGCGAGCCTGGGCTCGCTTTTTTTGCAATCACATCAAGGGGTCAACTTAGTTGACGCGACGCTTGAATTCACCGGTACGGGTGTCGATTTCGATCTTGTCACCGATCTCCACGAAGGCGGCAACGGCCAGCTCGTAGGAGGTGCCCTTCAGGCGGGCAGGCTTGGTCACTTTACCGGAGGTGTCGCCACGGGCGGCCGGCTCGGTGTACTCGACTTCACGCACGATGGTGGTCGGCAGTTCTACGGAGATGGCTTTCTCGTTGTAGAAAGTCACTTCGCAGAGGTCTTCCATGCCGTCTACCAGGTAGTTCAGGGCATCACCCAGGTTGTCTTTCTCGACGTCGTACTGGTTGTACTCGGTGTCCATGAAGACATACAGCGGGTCGGAGTAGTAGGAGTAGGTGCACTCTTTACGCTCCAGCTGAACGACTTCCAGCTTGTCGTCGGCCTTGAAGACGGTCTCGGTGGCGCTGCCGTTCAGCAGACCCTTCAGCTTCATCTTGACCACGGCGGAGTTACGGCCGGATTTGTTGAATTCAGCCTTCTGGACCACCATCGGCTCGGTGCCGATCATGACTACGTTACCAGCGCGGATTTCCTGTGCGGTTTTCATGTAAAAAATTCCTGTTCGTGAAACGGACGGATAAAAACTGCCAGATTATATACGGCTTTCTAAAAATTTCACCAACCTCGTGACGAGATCCCCGTCCGCCAGCAGCCTCTGTGGCCAGGTGTGCCCATGTTGCTGCCATATGGCCGCGTATTGCGGCCATTGTGCCCAGAGTTCACCGGTGTGTTCCCCCCGGTTGAGGGCATGGTTGAAGCGGCGCAGCCACTGACCGGCCGACGCTGGCAAGGGGGAGAGGTAGTGGTCGAGAAAACCGTCCAGCTTGACCATGTGGGCATCCTCTTCCTGCTGGTAGATGTGCCAGAGGAAGGGGCGCCCCGCCCACTGGGCCCGCACGAAGGAGTCCTCCCCGCGCACCAGGTTGAGATCGCAGCTCCACAGCAGGCGATCGTAGCCCCTCTGATCGGTCATCGGCAGCAGCTTGATGGTGAGGTTGCCCGCCTGGAGCAGATCTCCGGCCCGTGCACCGGGAATGGCCTCTGCCAGCCCTGCGCCGATGAGCACGTCGTCGAGGGAGCGCCCCAGCGGCAGCAGCAGGGTGACGGGGGTGACGCTCTGGCGCCAGCCCTCGACCAGGCTCCTGAGCGCCTCGCTCTCGTAGGTAAAGAGGCTGACCCGCAGCTCGTCTTCTCGTTGGGGTGGCAAGCCGAGGCTGGCCCAGTAGGCAGTCAGTCCCGCTTCATCCTGTTGCCAGCGCTCGCGCTCGACGATAAGGCCGTGCTCGCACAGCAAGCCGCCGGTTCTGGCGGTGAAACCCGGGAAGAAGAAGTACTTGTCGAGGCGCCGGCTGCCGACCTGCTGGGGCGAGGCGAGGCCATGGCAATCCTCGACCCAGCTCTCGGCCGAGAGGTATTCGAGGTTGATCCAGCAGGGGGGCATGGTCTGCTCGGCCATGCGTTCGATAAAGGGGGCGGGCAGCTCGCAGGCAAACGCCTCGATGACCACCCTGGCCGGTGTCATGTCGGCGGGGAGGCGCTCGTGCCAGTGCTGGACATAGATGCCATCGACCCACTGACCGTCCTGTGCGGGGTCGAGCGCCGGGCAGATGCGCGCGAAGCTAGCCAGATCGTCCACCCAGAGCCGCACTTGCACCTCACTCTTCTGCGCCGGGAGCGCGCCTTCCTGTTTGAGCTGGCGGGCGAGTCGCCAGGTGACGCCGATGTCACCGAAGTTGTCGACGACGCAGCAGAAGATGTCCCAGTCGAACGGGGGGAGAGGGCTTGTCATGGCGCGGGATCCCAGATGCAAAAAAACTGGTGCGCAGGGTAGCACACCGGTCGGTCGGCTTCTAACGGTCGGCTCGGGGCCGAAGGAGGAACTTACTCCTTGCCGTAGACGTTGTTCTCCTGCTCGCGCACCCGGATGAAGGTGGTGCGTTTGGTGAGCTCTTTCAACTGGCTGGCCCCCACATAGGTGCAGGTGGATCGCACCCCGCCCAGGATGTCGCGCACCGTGTTCTCCACCGGGCCGCGGTAGGGCAGCAGCACGGTTTTGCCTTCGGAGGCGCGATACTCGGCGACGCCGCCGGCGTGCTTGTCCATGGCGCTGGCCGAGCTCATGCCGTAGAACTTCATGAAGGGCTCGCCTTCGACCTCGACGATTTCACCGCCGCACTCTTCGTGAGCGGCCAGCATGCCCCCCAGCATCACGAAGTCGGCACCGCCGCCGAAGGCCTTGGCCACATCCCCCGGGCAGGTGCAGCCGCCGTCACCGACGATCTGGCCACCCAGGCCGTGGGCCGCATCGGCACACTCGATGATGGCGGAGAGCTGCGGGTAGCCGACCCCGGTCTTGACCCGGGTGGTGCAGACCGAACCCGGGCCTATGCCCACCTTGACGATGTCGGCGCCGGAGAGGATCAGCTCCTCCACCATCTCGCCGGTCACCACGTTGCCCGCCAGGATGACGTGGTTCGGGCAGGCCTCGCGGATCTTGCGCAAAAACTCGACGAAGTGCTGGGAGTAGCCGTTGGCCACGTCCACGCAGATGAAGCGCAGGGCGCTGGACATCGCGAGGATCTGGCGTGTCTTGGTGAAGTCCTCCTCCGAGGTGCCGGTAGAGACCATCACATGGCCCAGCAGGGCCGGGTCGGTCTCATTGACGAAGGTTTGCCACTGCGCAAGGCTGTAGTGCTTGTGCACCGCCGTCATCATCTCGAAGCTGGCCAGGGTACGCGCCATGGCGAAGCTGCCGACGGTATCCATGTTGGCGGCGATGACGGGCACGCCCTGCCATCGGGTCTGGGTGTGCTTGAAGGTGAACTGGCGGGTCAGGCTGACTTGGGAACGGCTCTTGAGAGTAGAGCGCTTGGGGCGAAACAGGACATCCTTGAAACCGAGCTTCAAGTCTTCTTCGATACGCATTGCGAATTCCTTATTGAGCCTTGTGTGAGAGGTCACTTTGCAGTGGCAACTTTTCGGCAGGCGCAAAAAAACCGGTGGTTTTCAGGCCCTCCGGTTTACAGCAGTGTAGGCAAAAATCCCGTCAGAACAAGACTGATAATTCACGCACCGCTGTGGTAGCCTTTGGCGTCACAACCTGAGGATGGCCGCCAGCGTCATCCAGCACCCTGTTCTCCCCTCGTTTTCCTGCTGCATTCCCCACTCACGCACCGTGCCCGGCATGGATTGTCGCCTGTTGGCACCGCGTCCAGAGCCCGCTCCCCTGCACGCCAGAATCCGGTTGACCCGGCAGTTGGCTGTGATACATCTGGGCGCAAGACTGACAAGGCGAGAGAGCAAGATGGGCAAGAGAATGGTGGCGGCGGCCATGATGTGGGCGCTGTGCGGCAGCGCGATGGCGGCCCAGACCAGCTATGGCTGGATCGAGAAGGGGGTGCTGATGCCCTACGGAGTGGCGGTCAAGATGAAGCTCGATACCGGTGCCCTCACTTCGTCGCTGGATGCCCGCGACCTGAAGCATTTCAAGAAGGATGGCAAGCCCTGGGTGCGCTTCAACCTGGTGCTGACCGATGCCAATACCGACAAGGTGGTGCGCCGGAGCGTGGAGCGACCGGTGGAGCGCAGCGTGACGGTGCGCGGGGCGGGCGGCATGGAGCAGCGCCCGACGGTGACCATGTCCGTCTGCGTCGGGGACCAGGTCTACAAGGAGTGGTTCACCCTGCGGGATCGCAGCAAGATGATCTACCCGGTGCTGCTGGGGCGCCGTCTGCTGGCGGAGCTGGGACCGGTGGATTCGAGCCGGACCTTCACGGTACAGCCCACCTGCGACTAGGGTGGTGCAGCCATGAAAAACGGGGGCCTGGCCCCCGTTTTTCATGGCGTGCGCAAAGGCTGATCCCTCATGCCTGGCGCGAGGCGGGCAGCAGCACGCTCACTTCGAGCCCCCCTTCGGGCCGGTTGTGGATGTCGAGATCCGCTCCGTGAAGCTGGGCGATGCGCGAAACGATGGCCATGCCAAGGCCCACGCCATCCCCCTGCTGGGGATTGACCCGGAAGAAGCGCTCGCACAACCGGGACAGGGCGGCGGTGGGGATGCCGGGGCCGTTGTCCCGCACATCCACCCGGATCCGGTTGCCCACCTGGCTCACCACCACGGCGACCTCGCCGCCCACCTGGGTGTAGCGCAGCGCATTGTCGATGAGGTTGCCGAACATCAGCTCCAGCAACATCGCCTGTCCCATTACCTGCACCTGTTCGGCGCCCTCCAGGGACAGCTGTTGATCCTTTTTCAGGGCGATGGGGGCCAGGGTCGCCAGGGTGCCCTGCAACAAGGGGAACAAGGGAAGGGCTGTGAGGGCCGGGCTCTGCTGGTTGTCGATGCGGGCCTGGGTCAGCAACTGGCGGATCAGCCGGTCGCTGCGATCGAGGGCCAAGAGCATCTTGCGCAGGGCCTGCTCCCGGCTCTGATCATCCTCGGCCGTCATGGCGTTCTCGCTGTGGATGCGCAGCACCGCGAGGGGGGTGCGCAGCTCGTGGGCGGCCTCGTTGGTGAACTGTTTCTCCCGATCCAGGGTGTCAGCGAGGGCGTGCATCAGCCGGTTGATCTCCCCCACCAGCGGCGTCAGCTCCTCGGCCTTGATGGCGAGATTGAGGGGGCTCAGGTTGGCGGGATGACGCTCGCCGATGGCTTGCGCCAGCTGGTGCAGCGGTGACAGCCCCCGGGTGATCAGCCACCACAGCAGACCGAGCAGGAAGGGCAGGGTGATGAAGAGGGGCAGCATGGTGAGGGTGGCCATCTTGCTGGCCAGCTCGCTGCGTTCGTCATCCCGCTCCGCCACGATGAGCCAGGTCTGTTCACCTTCGTTGTAGAGGGTAAAGGTGCGCCACTCGTGATGATCCTTGGTCTCGCTGTTGAAGCCCCGCTCCAGGGTGGTCAACGGTTGGGCCGGGGCATTGGGCGAGCGCAGCAGCACGGCGCCCTGCTCGCTCAGCAACTGGAAGTAGAGGTTGTGCTCGAATTCATGGCCATAGGGGGTGAACTCGTTGTCCTGGCCGAACTGGAAGAAGCCGCCCTTCTCGATGTGGGGCGTCTCGGGGACGGCCTGCACCCACTCCTGGTACACGGTGCCGTTGCGCGGCAGCTCGCCGCTCTGCTTGAGATAGCGGCTGAGCAACTGGTTGGTGATGCGGGCGGACTGGGCGAGACGGGCATCAAACAGCTCTTCCATCTCGTGGTTGGCCTGCAGGTAGCCGATAAGGCCGCTGATGGCGAGGCTGAGGCTGACCAGGGCCAGGATGCCGGAGAGCAGAAAACGGCGGATGGAACGGACACGGCTCATGGGGCGGAGGCTCCTCTTGCGCCCTGGACGTCGAGCTGGGGCACGATGTAACCGACGCCGCGAATGTTGCGGATGAGCTCGGGGAAGAATTTCTTGCGCAGGTGGTGAATGTGCACCTCCACCGCGTTGCTCTCTGCCCCCTCGTCCCAGCCGTAGAGGCTCTGTTGCAGTTGATCCCGGCTCAATACCCGGCCGCTCTGGGTGATGAGCTCCTGCAACAGCTTGTACTCGTGGGGGGTGAGCTTGACCGGCTCGCCCCGATAGGTGACCTGCTGTGACGCGGGGAAGAGCTGCAGCTCCCCGTACTCCAGCACCGCCTGGGCCTGCCCCTTGCTGCGCCGCACCAGGGCGCGCAGCCGGGCGTTGAGCTCCTGCAGGGCGAAGGGTTTGACCATGTAGTCGTCGGAGCCTGCATCCAGCCCCAGCACCCGGTCGTCCAGGGCATCACGGGCGGTCAGGATGAGCACGGGCAGGGGCTGCCCCTCCCGGCGCAACTTGCGCAGCAGGCTGATGCCGTCGATGTCCGGCAGGTTGAGATCCAGGACAAGGGCGGCAAACTCCTCGCTCTTGAGCGCCGAGAGGGCCGGCATCCCCTGCTGGAGCCAGTCCACCGTGTAGCCGCTGCTGCGCAGGGCATCCACCATGCCGTCTCCCAGCATCACATCATCTTCCACCAACAGGATCCGCATTGTTCTCTCCCTCAAACGACACTGCCCACCAGTATGCAAGCTGGTGGGCAGAGTTGAAATAGCACACTGTGCTGCTTGTGTTTACAGCTTGGCGAGACGCTCGCGAATTTCCATTCTGCGGCCCTCGTCCGCCACCTCGCGGCCAGGGCGCGCCGGGGCGGCCAGGGCCTTGTCCAGATAGACCTTCGCCTGTGCCTTGTCACCCTGATCCAGCAGGAAGTCGCCGTAGAAGAAGTTGGGGTCGATGCCGGTGGGATTGATGGCCAGCGCCTGCTTGAGCAGCTTCTCCGCCTTCTCGTCGTCTCCAAAGCCCACCGGCCAGCCCGGCACCTGGTAGTAGAGGGAGCCCAGGCTGGTGTAGGCCGAGCCTTCCAGCGCCTTGGGATCCTGCTTGATGGCGATCTCGAGCTTGGCCTTGGCCTCCTTCACCAGACCAAGGGCGCCGAGGCCGCCCTTGGCCCCCGCCCAGGTGCTCTTGACGATGGCGGACCAGATCAGCAGATCGGTGCGAAATGCCTCCTTGGCGCTCGCCTCATCGGCCTTGGCACTCAGGCTCTCCAGGCAGCTCTCCTTGGCGTTGCCGGTCTGCTGGTACTGACAGTGGGCCCACTCCTGCTGAATGGTGGGCAGGGCATCGGCGGCCTGGGCCAGACCGCTTGTCAGCAGGCCCCCCAGGGCGAGCAACAGGGGGCCGTGACCAAATCGGGGACGGAAAGTGGCGTGCTTCATCTCAATGTTCCTTCTCGTTTGTCGCACAGGCGGGATCGCTCCTGTGATCGGGGGCTGGGGAGGCGGTGCGGCGGGCGTGGCGCTCGATGATCGGGCGCTGTTTGGCCAGGGCCATGTCCACCAAGGCGGGCAGCAGGCCGTTGAGCCGCACAAAGAGCTTTTCCGGCCAGCCGAGCCAGCGGCGGCGTGTCTCGTTGCACAGGGCGATGACGGCCTCCTCGGCCACGTCCTGCGGGCTGTCGGTCCGTGTGCCGAGCTCGGCATTCATGGCATAAGCCGCCTCGGAGTTGAGGTGGGTACGGGTGGCGCGGGGGGCAAAGTGCAGCACCTTGATGCCGGTTCCCTCCAGCTCCCGCCCCAGGGACTCGCTGAAGCCGTGCATGGCGAACTTGCTGGCGCAATAGACGCTGTAGCCGGCAAAACCGATGGCCCCGAGGCTGGAGCCGATGTTCATGATGATGGCGGGCTTGCGCAGCCGGGGCAGCAGGGCTCGGGTGAGCTGGATGGGCGCCTCGACGTTGAGCAGCAACTGGCGTGTCACCTGCTCGCTGCTCTGATCTTCCAGCCAGGCGAACTGGTTGCAGCCTGCACTGTTGATGAGCACGTCCAGCCCCTCGTCCAGGGCCGGATGTTGCAGCAGCTGCGCCCGTTCATGGGGAGAGCCGAGATCGGCCGTCACCGTCTGGTGGCGATCCGGATGAGGCAGCTCCCGGCGCAGGCGCTCCAGGGCGCTGGCCCGACGACCGTGCAGCAGCAGATGGGCACCCTGGGCCGCCAGTTCATGGGCCAGGGCTTCACCAATGCCGCCACTGGCGCCAGTCAGCAGTATGCGTTTGCCTTCAAGCTTCATTGGCAGGATCCCGTGAGCTGATAGAGCATGTCGCCATAGAGGCGGTAGACCACCTTGGCGGCGTGAATGATGGCGGCCTGATCGGCGGCATCTTCCACCCGGTTCATCAGGGATTCGAAGAACTTGAGGTGCTCCTGGTCCAGGGCCCCGTGGGAGCTCAGGTAGCTCATGGCCTGGGGCGGCAGACCCAGACCGCTCTTGAGCTGGTCGGCGACGGTCAGGGCGATGGCGACGCTGGTGCCTTCCAGCACCTGCACCATGCCGAAGAAGCCCATGGGGTTGCCGCGCTGGATCTGGTCGTAGAGGAAGGCCACCATCAGCTCGATGGGCAGGCCCGGCTGGCCGTGGCGCACCGCCTCGGCATCACCGCCGCAGGCACGGATGTCGTTCAGGATCCACTCCTGATGGCCGTACTCCTCGTCGATGTACTCCCTGATGGCGCCACGCACCCATTCGTACTCCTGCCCCAGCTTGCCGCCGGTGGCCATCAGGAGCGGCACCGTGTGGCGCACGTGGTAGTAGGCCTGTGCCAGGAAGGCGAGGTAGGTGTCACGGCTGATGTCGCCGCGGCGGCAGGCCTCGATGATGGGGGCGTTGAACAGGCGTTCGCGCTCGCAGGCGGTGGCTTGTTGCAGGGTCTGGTAGAAGCTCATGAGGTCTCTCCTGTGAGGCATTGGCTGATCTGCCGGGAAAAATGGTGATAAATCTCATTGCGACGGGGGCGCCCGTTGGCCGTCAGCAGGCCAGGGAGCTGATCCAGGGCGACCGGCAACCAGTGATGGATGCGGGCGTAATCGGGCAACTGCTGGTTGAGCCGGGCAATCTGCTCTGGCAATTGGGACTGGCTGCCCGGCAGCGGCTGGATAAGGGCCACGTTGGCGGGCTGACCGTCACCGAAGATGACGATGCGGGCGATGGCCGGGCAGAGCTGGGCCTGGGCTTCCACCCACTCCGGGGAGAAGTTGCGGCCAAAGGCGGTGATCTGCACGTTCTTCTTGCGCCCCGTGATATGGAGATAGCCCTCCTCGTCGATCCGACCCAGATCCCCTGTGGCGATCTGGCTGCCCGTCTCGCCCTCTTCCCCCAGGTAGCCCAGCATGGCGCTGCCGCTGACCATGACTTCGCCGTCTGCGGCGATCGTCACCTGGCAGTGGGGCAGAGGCAGGCCGACGCTGCCGGGACGATCCCCGTGGGGGCCGTTCAGGGCGACCACGGAGCCGCATTCTGAGAGACCGTATCCCTCGTAGACCGGCAGCCCCGCCGCACGGGCGTGAGCGATGAGTTCGGGGGCGACCTTGCCGCCGCCCACGGCGACGAAGCGCAGGGTGCCGAGCTGTGTCGCCAGGGCAGGGGTATTGAGGCACAGAGCCAGCAGCAGGCGCAGCAACTCGGGTACCAGCACCAGGCTGTGGCTGGGCCAGCGCAGCAGTGCCTGGGCCAGGGCCGCAGGATCCAGCTTGCTGGAGCCCGAGAAGCCGAGTTCCCCCAGGGAGGGGATGCGGCTGCAGGCGCCGGTCAGCAGCGGTACATACAAGCCGGTCAGGTTCTCCAGCAAGGTGGTGAGGGGCAGCAGGGTCAGGTGCTTCTCAACCCGGGCAGGGGCCACCCGCAGGGCAAGGGATCCGCAGACCGCCGTCATCTGTTCCAGCGACAGGCAGACGCCCTTGGGTTGCCCCGTGGTGCCAGAGGTATAGGTGATCTTGGCGGTGCCCGCCGGCAGCTCGGGGAGGCGGGCCGGGATGCGGCGCCACAGGGGCACGGCCTGCTCATCGGGCCTGCCTGCCATGAGCACGAGGGGTGAGGCGGACTGCCACCCCTGGTGCTCCGGGCCGACCAGGGCGTCTGCTCCGCTGCTTTCCAGCAGCCACGTCTGCTGCGCCGGACTGAAGAAGTGGGGAACCGGGATGACCACGATGCCGGCCCAGGTGCAGGCGAGATCGATCAGTGCCCAGGGCAGGCCGTTGTCGAGTTGCAGGGCCAGGCGGCGGATGCCGGCCCCTTGCAGCACGCCTGCCAGTTGCTGGATCTGCTGCCACAGGCTCTGGTAATCCAGCTCACCCTGGCTGCCTAGCAGCGCAGGCTGGTGCGGGGTCTGGCTGGCATGGTGGGCGATGGTGTCGAACAGCGTCATTGTGCGCACCTCCTGTCGATGTCGGCATGGTTAAAAAGGCGGGGCATGGGCCCCAGCAGGTTGAGCAGCAGGCTGCTCTGTGCGAGTACCTCGCGCCCCTGGTTGATGTCGCCTGCCATCACCTTGGGCTGGCAGCGGTAGTATTCGCCCCAGGCGCTGGCATCCTCTCCCACCTGATGGGCCTGGGCGGGGGCCAGCTCCACCGGGTTGAGACGCAGGCGGGTAAAGCTGTTGCGCAGCTTGGCGGTGCCGGTGAACACCACGTAGTCCAGGGCGTTGTCACACAGCAGACGGCACAGCGCGGCAAACATCAGGCGGGCGTGACCCGGTTCGCTGCAGGCAAGATTGCCCACTTCGATGATGCGGTGGCGGGCCGGACGGACCCCGAGACGGGTCTCGATGGCGGCCTCGACAGGCTGCTCCAGATATTGCTCCAGATAGAGCGGTTGCTCGTGCTCGCCATGGCAGGCCTGGTTAAGGCCGCAGGCACCGACCAGCACGCCATCTGCCCGGTAGAGCCCGAGCTGGCAGGGCAGAAAATGGGGAATGCGGGCGTTGAACTCGAGGGTATAGGCGGCCTGGATATAGGTTTGCAGCGCCATGACCTGCTGCGGGGATTCGGCCAGGATCAGCCGGTAGGGGGCTTGGATCTCGATGGTCATGGTTGGCTCCTTCTTTTGCGATGGGATGAGAGTAAAAGGGCAAACTTAAGAAACCCTTAAGGCGCAAAAAAAGACGAAAAAAACTGGCGGGGGGTGAACGGGGGTCGATGGGGGCTCCAGACAAAACAGTTGCCAGCAGCGGGCGTGGCAGGCAATCTGCCCCGCTGTCGCCACCCGAGGAGCTGCCATGTCATCCCCTGTTCACTGTCCCCTGTGTCTCTCCCCTCGGCACCATGCCCTGCCGGTGGCGGGCAAGGGCTATTACCGCTGCCTGGCGTGCGAGCTGGTCTGGATGGACGAGGCGGACCATCTGGACGAGGGGGCAGAGAAGGCGGTCTATGACGGGCACGACAACCGGGTGGACGATCCCCGCTACCGGGCCTTTCTGATGCGTGCCTTTGGCGAGGTGCTGGCCCGGGTGTCGCCTCCTGCCAGCGGCCTCGATTTTGGCTGCGGCCCCGGGCCTGCCCTCATCGCCATGGGGCGGGAGGCGGGCTTCGAGATGGCGGGTTACGACAAGTTCTATGCCGACGACCCCGAGTGCCTGACAAGGCAATATGACTTCATCACCAGCACCGAGGTGATAGAGCACATCGCCACCCCCCGCGCCGTGCTGGACACGCTCTGGGGCTGTCTCAAGCCCAGCGGGGTGCTGGTGTTGCAGACCCAGCGGGTGCTGGGGGACGAGCGCTTCAAGACCTGGCGCTATCGCCACGATCCCACCCATATCGTCTTCTTCGCCGAGGCCTCGTTCCGTGCCCTGGCGGTCCGCTGGCAGGCAGCGGTCGAGTTTCCTCATGCGGATGTGGCGGTGTTCACCAAACCCTGAGCGGGGCGTTTTCATTTGGCCATGAGTTGGGCATGCTGGTGGCCTGATGCCCAGGAACGGATGCCCCTATCTCCATGTCGATCCCCCACCTCTCATTGCAAGACGCTCGCCACCTGCAACTGGCGGCCCAGGGGCTGCTGACCCCGCGCCGCGCCAGAGCAACCCCCGCCGACCTGCTCGCCTGCATTCGCCGCATGGCGTTGCTGCAGATAGACACCATCTCCGTGGTGGCCCGCAGCCCCTATCTGGTGCTGTTCAGCCGTCTCGGCCACTACGATCCGCGCTGGCTGGAACAACTGCTGGCCGATGGTGACCTCTTCGAATACTGGGCCCACGAGGCCTGTTTCGTCCCCCGGGAAGATTACCGGCTGCTGCGCCATCGCATGCTGGATCCCGCCGCCATGGGCTGGAAGTTCTCCGCCCAGTGGCTCAAGACCCACGGCGGCGAGATAGCGCAGATAGTCGAGCGCATACGCCAGGATGGCCCGGTGCGGGCCGTCGACTTCGAGCGCAAGGGGGACAAGGGCAACGGCTGGTGGGACTGGAAGCCCGAAAAGCGCCACCTGGAGGTGCTGTTTACCGCAGGCCAGCTGATGGTGCGCGAACGGCGCAATTTCCAGCGGGTCTACGATCTCGCCGAGCGGGTCATGCCGGAGTGGAACGACGAGCGGGATCTGCCGAGTCCTGATCTCGCCCGGCGGGACATGGTGCGAGCCAGTTGCCGGGCGCTGGGGCTGGTCAAGACCGGCTGGGTGGCGGATTACTATCGCCTTAAACGGGGGAAATACGACGCCCTGCTCCACCAGCTGGCGGACGAGGGGGAGCTGTTGCCGGTACGAGTGGAGGGGTGGCAGCACGGAGCCTTCGTTCACGCCTCCCTGGGCGATGAACTGGTCCGGGCCCAGGCAGGCTCCCTCAAGGCGAGCCACACCGCCGTGCTCTCGCCCTTTGACCCGCTGGTGTGGGATCGCAAGCGGGCCAGCGAGCTGTTTGGCTTTGACTATCGCATCGAGTGCTATACCCCGGCCCCCAAGCGCAAGTACGGTTATTTCGTGCTGCCGTTGCTGCATCGCGGCAAGCTGGTGGGCAGGATGGACGCCAAGGCCCATCGCAAGGAGGGGGTGTTCGAGGTCAAGAGCCTCTATCTGGAAGACGGGGTCAGGGTGACCCGGACCCTGGCCCAGGATCTGGGCAAGGCCATCCAGAAGCTGGCGCAGTGGCACCAGACCCCGACCCTGCGCTACGGCGCCATCCCTGCGCCCTTGCTGGCTCAATGGCAGGAGGTGGCACGCTGAGGAAGGACGCCTACCCTCGCATCAAGCCGGGCAGCACCAGCGCAACGGCCGCGGTGATGCGCTCGCGAATGTCGCTGCCCGGCGCCAGCAAGCCGAGCGCCATCTGGCGCAGCGGCTCCGCCATGGTCATCGCCAGCAACAGATCGCTGGTCTGGGCAGCGTCCAGCTCGCGCAGCCAGCCCAGTTGCTGCTGGCGCTGTAGCCACGCCGCCAGGGTCGCCCTGCCGCGGGCAATACCGTTCTCCTGATAGGCCACCAACAGGGCATCCCGCCCCGCGAACTGATGTTGCAGCAGCCGGAACATGCCCACCGCCGGTGCGCTCAGCACCTGATCTGCAATCGCCTGCAAGCCCTGCTCCAGCATCTCTCCCAGTGCCTCGGGGTGGGTTGCATCCTGCTCGAAGGCCGGCTGGAAGGCATCGGTCCAGCTGCGCACCGCCTGCGCCACCAGCTCGTCGCGATTGGCGGCGAAGCGGTAGAGGGTCTTCTTGGCAACCCCCGCCTCTTTAGCCACCGCATCCACGGTCGCCGCGCTGTAGCCCCCCTTGAGCAACAAGGTCAGTGTCGCCTCGGCGAGGGCGGCGCGAAGGTCGGCTTCCGGGGTGACCGGACGGCCTCGTGAGCGTGTTTCTTCATCGTTCTGGTGCGACATATGGGCTCCTGGAAAGCATTGACAGACCCAGCATACAGGCATAGCGTAATTTAGGAAACGAACTTCGTTTCCTAAATTTATGGGAGTCATATCATGCATCCTTCTGCCCTGTTTGCCCCCTGGGGCGTCAATGACATCAATGAGTTGCTCAGCCCGCAGCCCCTTCGCCTGGAAATGGGTCTGACCCGCAGCACCGACGGCCTGCTGACGGTCGCCATCCGCACCGATCTGCACGGCTGCAAGGGGCGCATGCTGGATTGGTGGTTCACCTTCTTCGAGACGACCCAGCACATCAGGTGGTGGCACCCCCACGATCATGTCGAGCACCGGGGCTGGGATCATCACTGGAAAAAAGGTGAGCGTTATGTGGGAGCCAGCATAGAGGCGGTGGAGTGGCTTGCCGAGCTGCCGCCGGTGGCGGCCCGCCTCAAGTTCCACGGCGCCGAAGAGGTGTTCGCCCCGCAATCGCTACAGGAGGCGCGGGAGACGCAGGCTCTCTCTGCCGCCATCTGCGCCCGTATCGGCTTTGGCGACGAGGTGGCGCTGGATGACAACGGTGCGCCGCTGGATGGCGAGATGCTGCACCTGGCGCGGGATACCCCATACGGCTGTGTGCTGCGCAGTCGTTTTCTGCTGGGCAAAGCCTGCGCCAACCCGTTTGACGAGGTGCCGGACGAGGTAGGCTTCAACCTGATGCGCCACTGCTACAGCGAGTTCAGTTATCTGGCGCAGTTTCTGCCGTCGCTCTACTACGCGGAAAACGGCCGTGAACCGGCTCCGCGACTCTGGTGACGGATGCCGAACGAGCGCGCAGGCCAGCTGCCGGGTGGAGATGAACAGCGGAAGATGGTCGTAAAAAAACCGGGCACTGGGCCCGGTTTGTCATGCAGTCAGGATGTGCTTACTGGAGCACCAGCACCATCAGCAGACCGACGGTGATGGCGGACACCAGGAAGGCGAAGCCATAGAACACATAGTGGTGCAGCTTGGTGGTGTGGATCCCCAAGTCATGCAGGCCGTGGTAGATACGGTGCATGCCGTGCCAGACGGGCAGGGCGATAATGACCAACAGGATGCAGGCACCCCACCAGGAGCTGGCGAATGCCAGCACGCGCTCGTAGCTCATGGTCTCCACGTCCATGATACCCATGGGCACCAGCAGACCTGTGATGAGGACAATGACCGGCAGCAGCATGGCAACCACCATGCCACCCGCACCAAACAGACCCCAGTAAATTGGCTCGTCAGAACGTCTCATATTTTTTCCTCAAATCATGATTGAGTGATCGTGGCCAACGTTTCTGAGTGAGAGCCCGGTACCAAACAGACACCAATAACCGGGTTCGTCAGAACGTCTTATGGTTTTCTCCTCAGGCCACGATGATCAGGACAAGCAGGGATACCGCCGCCAGCGCCACATACTGGGCGATGACGATCGGCTTCTCCGGCACCAGGTCTTCGCCACGGAAGATGCGCATGGCTTTCGGTGCCAGTGCGAACCAGGTCTTGGCGTGGAACAGGCAGGCTGCCAGGGCGATGACGTGGAACAGGATGGCAATGGGGCTCTGCAGGGATTCCAGCCAGCCGTTGAATGCCTCCTGACCCTGTACCAGGCGCAGCAGACCCCACATCAGCACGACGGCGTAGATGGAGACGAAGATGCTGGTGCCTTCGCGGATCATGTAACCGGTGTAGAAGGCATTCTTCAGCCACCAGTCTTTCTTCATCTCGCGCACGTAGGGCTTACGTTTGCTCTCAGTGTTGTTCATGGTCTCACTCCTGGTCTCAATCCGGCTTGAACATGGCGATCATGTAGTCCTTGGCGCTCTCGACCTTGCCAAGCTGGATGGCGGCGGCCGGATCCACGCCCTTCGGGCACACTTCGGAGCAGTAGCCCACGAAGGTACAGCCCCAGACGCCCTCATCCTGGCTGATGATCTTCATCCGCTCCCTGGACGCGCTGTCGCGGTTGTCGGCGTTGTAGCGATAGGCCAGTGCCAGGGCCGCCGGACCGGTGAACTTCTTGTTGATGCCATATTGCGGGCAGGCCGCGTAGCACAGACCGCAGTTGATGCACATGGAGAACTGGTGATACTTCGCCATGTCAGCCGGGGTCTGGGTGTACTCGCCATCGCACAGGCTGCGCGGCTCAGACGGGATGATGTAGGGCTTGATGCTCTCCAGCTTCTCGATGAAGTCGGACATGTCGACCACCAGATCGCGCTCGATGGGGAAGTTGTTGAGCGGCTCGATAGTCATCTTGCCCGGCAGGTAGTCCCGCAGGAAGGTCTTGCAACCGAGTTTCGGAATGCCGTTGACCATCATGCCGCAGGAGCCGCAGATCGCCATCCGGCAGGACCAGCGGAAGCTCAAGGTGGAGTCCAGATGATCCTTGATGTATTGCAGCGCATCCAGCAGGGACATCTCTTTGAGGTAGGGCACCTGGAAGGTCTGCATCCAGGGCTCGTTATCCTGCTCGGGACGGTAGCGCAGGATTTCAATTTCGATCATCTCAGCCATTCTTCTTAGCCTCGTCTTGTTTCTCACCCTCGGAACCGTACACGCGCTTGGCCGGTTGGGATTTAGTGATCTTCACATCGGAATAGTCGATGGTCGGGGCCCCTTCGCCGTTGTAGAAGGAGAGAGTGTGCTTGAGGAAGTTGACGTCATCGCGCTCCTCGTAACCGTCCAGACGCTGGTGGGAACCGCGGGACTCTTTGCGGTTGATGGCGGAGTGCGCCATGGCTTCCGCCACGTCCAGCATGTAGCCCAGCTCGATGGCGTACAGCAGGTCGGTGTTGAAGACCGAGGACTTGTCGTTGATCTTGATCTTCTTGTAACGGGCTTTCAGCTCGTTGATCTTGTCGATGGTGCCCTGCATCAGCTCTTCGGTACGGTAGATACCGACACCGGCTTCCATGGACATGCCCAGTTCGTTGCGGATATCCGCCGGGTTTTCGGTGCCGTCGATGTCCAGCAGGGAGAGGTGCTGCTTGATGAGCGCCTCGGCCTTGGCGACCAGTGCCTGGGTGTTGCCGTGTTGCTGGGTGGCGGCATATTCGGCTGCCTGCTCACCGGCCACCTTGCCGAAGACCACGATCTCGGACAGGGAGTTGGAACCCAGACGGTTGGCGCCGTGCAGACCGACGGAGGCACATTCGCCAGCGGCATAGAGACCGGCCAGACGAGTGGCGCACTTGCCGTCGGTTTCGATGCCACCCATGGTGTAGTGGGCGGTCGGACGTACCGGAATCGGCTCCTTGACCGGATCCACACCCACGTAGGCCTTGGCCAGTTCGCAGATGAAGGGCAGACGCTCCTTCAGGTACTTCTCGCCGAGGTGGCGCAGGTCGAGGTGAACCACGTCGCCCATCGGGCCCTGGATCACTCGGCCTTTCTGCTGCTCCTGCCAGAAGGCCTGGGAGAGGCGGTCACGGGGACCCAGCTCCATGTGTTTGTTCTTCGGCTGGCCGACCGGGGTTTCCGGGCCCAAGCCGTAGTCTTGCAGGTAGCGGTAGCCATCCTTGTTGAGCAGGATGCCGCCCTCACCACGACAACCTTCGGTCATCAGGATGCCGGTGCCCGGCAGACCGGTCGGGTGGTACTGGACGAACTCCATGTCGCGCAGCGGTACGCCGTGGCGGTAGGCCAGCGCCATGCCGTCACCGGTGACGATGCCGCCGTTGGTGTTGTAGCGATAGACACGGCCGGCGCCACCGGTGGCCAGAATGACGGATTTGGCCTGGATGAAGCGGGTGATGCCGTTCTGGATGTCAAAGGTCAGTACGCCCTGGACGCGGCCATCTTCCACGATGAGATCCATGCAGAAGTGCTCGTCAAAGCGCTTGATGCTCGGGTACTTGATGGAGGTCTGGAACAGGGTGTGCAGAATGTGGAAACCGGATTTGTCTGCCGCGAACCAGGTGCGGGGGATCTTCATCCCGCCGAAACGGCGCACGTTGGCCTTGCCGTCCGGCTTGCGGCTCCAGGGGCAACCCCAGTGCTCCAGCTGGATCATCTCGTTGGTGGCGTTGTTGACGAAGTAGTCGACCACGTCCTGCTCACACAACCAGTCGCCACCGGAGACGGTGTCGTTGAAGTGGTTTTCGAGGGAGTCATCATCACGGACGACACCGGCGGCGCCGCCCTCTGCGGCTACCGTGTGGCTGCGCATCGGGTAGACCTTGGAGA
The DNA here is from genome assembly GCF_027707725.1 of Aeromonas sp. QDB25. Taxonomy (NCBI): domain Bacteria; kingdom Pseudomonadati; phylum Pseudomonadota; class Gammaproteobacteria; order Aeromonadales; family Aeromonadaceae; genus Aeromonas; species Aeromonas sp. QDB25. Next base: position 148,024 of record NZ_JAPCIZ010000001.1, read on the forward strand.
TCAGGGCGATCTCCAGCTCCGGGTGAGCTTCCGCTATGGCGATTGCGGCACGCAGGCCACCACCACCAGCACCGATGATGGCGACATCGGTCTTGATAATATCCACATCTGCCTCCTTAGGGATAGATTTGCTGGGCACGATTTTGCTCTATGAAAAAAATTCAGGCTTGATGCAAGTCAAACTGGTCTGTTTTAGTGCTTGGCAATGGTGATCTTTATCAAAATCACCCCATTCCTTGGATGAAAACGCCGTAATTATCGCCATCCTGCAGTTATCGGTATCAGCCGCTGTCATTACTATGGTTATTTTAAGCTCAGGATTATACGTAGTTTTCTTTCAAAAAAATGAGAAATGCCTCTCTTTTTGGGTATTACCCATAAAGTTTTTAAGTTTTTTATCAAAACAGTTTAATGATAACTATTATCACGATGACATATCGATATTAGGCATCAAAAAAGTAATGCGAATATAGCCATGACAGACTGCGCCCGTCTCCCACACATGGGCAAAAGGAGATGTCGATCACAGGGTTGAGGGTCTCGAAAGGGGATTATAACCGTTGAAACAAAAAGGGTTTATAAAAAAAGGGGCCTGAACGGCCCCTTTCTTCCCATGGTCGATCAGATGCGGAACATGCCGACCTGATTATTCAATTCACCTGAAATATTTTTAAGCTGGGCCGACAGATTGCGGGAGCTGTCCGCATCCACTGCCAGCTCGTCCGAGACATCCTTGACCGCCTGGATGTTGCGGCTCACCTCGTCGGTGACGGCACGCTGTTCCTCGGCGGCGCTGGAGATCTGGGTCGCCATGTCGGAGATCTGGTTGATGGAGGTGGTGATCTGCTCCAGGGCCTGGGTCGCATCGTTGGCATCTTCCACGCTGTTCTGGGCCAGCAGCTGACCCTCGTGCATGGTACTGACGGCGCCCTGGGTGTTGCGCTGCAGGGTCTCGATCATGCTGCGGATCTCGACGGTGGAGCTGTGAGTGCGCTGGGAAAGCACCCGCACCTCGTCGGCCACCACCGCAAAGCCGCGCCCCTGCTCGCCAGCCCGGGCGGCCTCGATGGCGGCGTTGAGCGCCAGCAGGTTGGTCTGTTCGGCGATGCCCTGGATGGTGGAGAGGATGGTGTTGATCTCCTGGGCGTTCTTCTCCAGTTCCTGAATGATGCCGGAGGCCTGCTTGACCTGGGTGGCGAGATCCGTGATGGAGCGCTGGTTGCGGGCAATCACCTGCTTGCCGTGCTCGCAACTGCTGGAGGAGCTGCGGGCCGCTTCCGCGGTCTGCTCGGCATTGCTGGCCACTTCGACGGCGGTGGCGGACATCTCGTGCACTGCGGTCGCAATCTGGGAGATCTCGTTTTGCTGGCGGGCCAGCCCCTGGTTGGATTTCTCCGCCATGTCGTGGGAAGACCTGGCCTGCTGGTTGAGCTGGGTGGAGGAGTTGGAGATGTCCTGCACCATGACGTGGATGCGCTCGATGAAGGTGTTGACGTGCTTGGCGACGGTACCGACCTCGTCTTCACGCTCGATCTTGATGCGACGGGTGAGATCGCCGTTGCCGCGGGAGAGATCGGCAATTGCCTCGCCCAGGGTTTTCAGCGGCGCCAGGGAGCCGTTGATGGCGACATAGGAGAAGCCCGCCACGATGAGGATGGTCAGCAATCCCTGGATGAGGGCGGAGGTGACCATGCGGGAGACGGACTGGTAGGCGACCGCTTCGTCCACCACGATGCCGAAATACCAGTTGGTGTTGGGGATCTCGGTGAGGTCGAATACGCTCGCCTTGCCGCTGATATCCATCTCGGAGATGGTGTTGTCATGGGCCAGCTCGTTGACCTTGGCTGCCGTCAGCTCCGGGGAGATGGCGGTGGCGGGTTTGAGGGTCAGATCCTTGTCCGGGTGGGCGATGATGGTGCCGTTGCTGTCCACCAGAATGGCATAGGTGCCTTCCGAGTTCATGGCGAGCACGTCTTTCACCAGGCCGTCGATGGAGACGTCACCGGCGATGACGCCGTCGGTGTTGCCGCGACTGAAGGGCTCGGCGATGGTGATGATGAGCTGGCCGGTGGTGATGTCGGCATAGGGGGCCGTGATGGCGAGCTTGCCGGCGGCCATGGCGTCCTTGTACCAGGGGCGCTGGCGCGGATCATAGCCGGCCGGCAGATCGGTCGGCTTGCTCTGGATCATCCGGCCATCCTTGGTGCCCACGTAGACGAGATCGAAGTTGCCCGCATTCATGGACTGGGCCAGGTGGCTGAGGGGCTCGTCTTCCTTGGCGAAGGCTTCCTTGGTGGCGGTGACGAGATTGATGCGGGCGTCGAGCCAGCGGGAGATCCCCTTGACGTTGGCGACCGAGCTGTCGTCGATGAAGCTCCAGATCAGCCGCTGGGTTTCACTGCGCAACTGGGAGGTGTTGTACCAGACCTGCAGGCCGGTGATGACCAGAATGATGGCCCCGATGGAGAGGACCAGCTTGTTCTTGATGGATAGGTTCATGTTTACATCCTTGTGAGCGTCAGTCAGAGATCCATGGTGTTTGTTATTGTTATGAGCCAACTCTGTATCGGCTGGCTATGGACTTTATGTATCCCGGTGCACCGCATTTTTTCAATTCTTTTCACCTCCTTGTGGCCTGCCAGGGCGCGCCGATACTCAGCTGAATCGATCTGGTCGGTTGGTGAAGATGCCATCGACACCCATGCTGGCGAGGGCGCTCCCATCACTCACTTCGTCGACTGTATAGACCAGGATCTTGAGCCCCCGGCGATGGGCATCCGCCACCAGGGTCTCGTCGACGAAATCCACGTCGCAGTTCAGTGACCAGGCCCCCAGCGTCTCGGCGAAGGCGGCGCCGTCGAGAGGCAGGCTGGCCGTGAGGGCGCCGATCCTGATTTCCGGTCGCAGTCCCTTGAAGCGTAACAGCTCGGGATGATGAAAGGAGGAAACGATCCAGTGCGCCTGGGTAAAGCCAAGCTCGGCCTCGGCCCGCCTGGTCAGGGCGGCCACCGGCTCGGCGGTGTGGGCGCCCTTTAGCTCGATGTGCAGTTCGCAGCGCCCCGCCACCAGTGCCATCACCTGCCACAGGGTCGGGATCCGCTCCCCGTCCCCCGCATCCAGGCTCGCCAGGTACTCCCGGGATTGCCCGGTCAGCACACCCTGGCCGTTGGTGCAGCGCTCCAGCCGCCGGTCGTGGAAGACCCAGAGCTCTCCGTCGGCCCACTGCACGTCCAGTTCGATGGCTTTGGCACCCAGATCCAGCGCCAGGCTCATCGCCTTGAGGGTATTCTCCGGGGCCAGGCCGCTGGCACCGCGATGGGCAATGATCTGCATGATGGCTCCTGTTGTCGTCTTTGGCGGCTTCATCCCCGGCTCATCCGGATGTCGATCTGCTGATGTGGCAGATGCATGCCGACCTGGCCGAGTTTCTCCAGGATCAGGGAATGTACCTCGTGTGTAATGGGCATCCGGTGATCCATGTTGTTGACGTAGAGCCGGATCTCGTAGATGAGGGCCGAGTCGGTGAACTCGATGAGGAACACCTCCGGGGCGGGCGTATCCAGCACCAGGGTGGACTCGCGCACGCTCTGCTCCAGCAGTTGCTGTACCTGCTTGGGATTCTGGGTCAGGCCGATGCGAATGCGCAAGCGGACCCGGGTGATGGCATCGGACAGGGACCAGTTGATGAACTGCTCGGTGATGAAGGCCTTGTTGGGGACGATGATCTCCTTCCTGTCCCAGTCCACTATGGTGGTGGCGCGGGTCTTGATCTTGGTGACGGTGCCGGTGAGATCCCGGATGGTGACGGTGTCACCCAGGCGGATTGGTTTTTCGAACAGGATGATGAGGCCGGAGACGAAGTTGGCGAAGATCTCCTGCAACCCAAAGCCCAGCCCTACGGAGAGTGCTGCCACCAGCCACTGGGTCTTGGACCAGTCGATGCCGAGCATGGAGAAGCCGGTGAGGGCGCCAATCAGCAGTACCAGGTACTTGCTCACCGTGGTGAGGGCGAAGCCGGTGCCGGGGGAGAGGCTCAGGTGCTGGAGCAGGGTGAGCTCCATCAACCCTGGCAGGTTGCGGGCGGTGACCACCGTCAGGATGAAGGCGAAGACGGTCAGCATCAGATCCTGCAGGGTGATGGCGGAGAGCTGCTCGATGCCGGCCACCTTGCTGCTCACCTGCCACACCTCGATGCTGCTGAGGAAGCTGAATGCCGAGTTGAGATCCGACCATTGCACCACCACCAGCATGGTGAAGCCCAGCATCAGCAGGGTGCGCACCAGGCCGAGGGACTGGGCGCTGATGGTATCCAGATCCAGCTCGGGCTCCTCCACCACATCGGGGATCTCGGAGCTGAGATCGTCCTCTTCCCGCTCCCGCTGCGCCAGGATCTCGGCCCGCTTCTGCTTGGCGCGATCGAAGGCGAGTCGGCGGCGCTGGATCAGCATCCAGCGGTGGGCCAGATAGTAGACGAGCAGGCAGCCGAGCCCCGCCAGCAGGCTCAGCTCCAGCTGGCGCAGCAGGGTGCGGGAGGTGTAGAAGTAGCCGAACAGGGCGCCCAGCACCGCCAGCAGCGGGGCCAGCATCAGGCTGTTCCAGATGAAGTGGTGCAGCAGATGGGGCTTGGTCATGTCTGCCTGACCCCAGGTGAGGGGCAGTTTTTCCCGGTTGAGGCGGGCAAAGAAGAGCAGCAGCCAGAGGGCCCCGATGATGAAGGCGAGGCGTCCCAGGGAGTCGTAGAAGGCGTGCTCCTGATAGCTGCTCGCCATGCCCTGCACGAAGAAGCTCGGGATCAGCACCAGCAGCAAGGTACGAAATTGTCCCCATACTCGCTGCACCCGCTCCTTCTGCCAGCGGAAGTGGAGGATGAGGATCCCCTTCTCCAGAGTGAGGTGGCGCGCCACCAGCAGGGCCAGCAGCAGGAACCAGATTTCACCCAGGCCCCTGGCCACCGCCACCGCGAAGGGATATTGCCAGGCGCCGTCCAGCAGGCCGTGCACCATGAGCACCATGGCGGGCAGCGGCAGGGCGGCGAGCACGGAGCGCACCAGCAACCGGCTGGTGAGGCTGAACTTGTCCTGGGTTACCTTGCCGATGCGCGGGGCAATGTACTGGCTGTATTGAATGAGGTGGCGGGCCAGTTTCAGCCAGCACCAGGCCAGCCCCAGCAGCCCGAGGCCAGCCAGGGTCAGGCTCAGGGGGTTGTTCTCGGCGATGGCCCTGGGCAGTTGCAGCCAGTTGGTCGGGTTGAAGGCAAGGCCGAGGGCGGCCGGGACGCCGAGCAGCACCGCCGGGCTCAGGGGGCGCACGTCCGGCATCCAGAACAGATGGCTGGCGCTGAGTTCGCGGATCTCGTCGATCTTGCTGTTCTGACGGCTGTAGAGCAGCTTGAGGCGGGTCTGCTCCTGAATGAGGGTGTCGGAGGCATCGTTGAGCCGGGTCAGCAGTTGCCGCCTCGCCTTGAGCAGGTTGTCCAGCACGGCGCGCTGGGCCCTGTCCAGGGTGATGCCGTCTCCACTGAGCAGGCTGTTGCGCAGCTGGACCGGATCCTTCAGGGCATCCTGCTCGGTCTCGTACTGGTATTTGGCCATACGCGCCTTGACGATGGCGGACTCCAGCCGCTCCAGCGGGAAGTAGGCGGGCAGATCGGCCAGCTTGCTGCGCAGGTTCTCGCCGTAGGCGTTGCTTATCTGCAACCACTCCAGCTGTTCGCGCACCGAATTGACCAGCTCGTTGAGCCCGGAGAGGGAGGTGTCCACCCCCCGTTGCTCGTCCTGCACCCGTTCAATCTGGTCCTCGAGGGCCCCCAGTTGGAGGGAGAGGGCCTGGTTTTGCTGCTGTTGCTCCTGCAAGAGGGGGAGGTCAGAGGTGAGCTGGCGGCGCAGGCGTTCGCTCTCGGCCAGGGCCTGCTCGGTCTTGTCCCGGCGCAGCTGGTTCTGCTGGGCAAGCAGACTGGTCTGCCACTCATCCTCGTCGGTGATGGCGAGGTTGAGCTCCTGCAGCTTGAGCTTGCCCAGATCGTTGCGCTGCTGGGCGGAGAGCTGCTCCAGCTCCAGCATCTGGATCCGGTCGGAGAGGCTCTGCTCTTTGAGTCGGGTGGCCAGTTGCTGGGCCTCCTGCAACCTGTCCGACTCGTTGCTGAAGCTCAGGCGATCGAGCAGGGAGCGGGTCTGGAGCAACTGCTTGCGCAACTCGTCGACCCGCAGGTGATATTCCTGGCCCGTGCTCTCAAGCTGGTTGAGGCTGTCGGTCACCGCCTGACGCTCCTTGCGCAGGTTGAGCTGGCGGTTGCTGCTCAGGCTGATGGCCTGGCGCAGGGCATCCTCCTTGAGGGAGGAGAGGGACGGGCGGGACTGGGGCTGATAGTTGTGCAGCCCCTCCTTGAGACGGGCGGACTCCTTGGGGTAGTCGATGAGGATCTGCTGGTAGGCCTTGCCCTGTTCCCGGTAGCGCTGGGCATCCCGGGCATATTGCAGGGCCTGCTGGTAGCTCTCCCGCAGTTGCTGATTTTCCGGGGTATCCGTCTTGGGGATGCTTTGCAGCAGCTCCTCTACCTGAGTGATGGCATCATCAGCCTGGACAGCGGAGAAGGGGAACAGGCTGAGACAGAGCATCAGACAGAGCAGGCGTTGCAACATGGCGCACGTTTCCGTTCAGGAGAAGTCGCCCTAGCCTAAAGCAGGGGCCGGGGCGGGTAAAGCCCTCAAGATGAATGATCCACGGCACAAATAACGGGTGATCCGGGTCTTGTTTGGCTATTATTCTGGCCGTTCCCCTTCATTGAGCAATTTATGTCCTCCGTCGATCTGGGCACGGCCCCCCTTTCCCGCCTCTTCTTGCGTTACGTCACCCCCACGGTGGCCGCCATGCTGGTCACCGGCATCTATGTCACCATTGACGGCATCTTCGTCGGCCATATCCTGGGCCAGGACGGGCTGGCCGGCATGATGCTGGCGTACCCCATCTGCGCCGTGCTCTACGCGGTAGGGGCCCTGATCGGCATGGGATCCTCGTCGCTGGCCTCCTTCTATCTGGGCAAGGGGGAGCAGGCCAGGGCGCGCCACATCGTCGGCAATGCCCTGGTGATGGTGCTCATCGCCTCCGCGCTGCTCGCCTTCATTGGCATTCGTTACGGCAAGGCCATGCTTGTCTGGATGGGGGCGCAGGGGGTCATCTTCGACGCAGGCTTCGCCTATCTGCAGTGGTACGCCTGGCTCGGGGTGTTCGCGGTGCTCTCCATGGCCTTTACCGCCCTGCTGCGCAACGACGGGCGACCCGGCCTCACCACCTGGATCCTGGTGGGGGGCGGCGTGCTCAACGTGCTGCTCGACTACCTGCTAATGGCGGTGATCCCCTGGGGGCTGGCGGGGGCCGCCATCGCGACCATGCTCTCCCAGGCGGTCACCGGGGGCCTGTGCCTGTGGCACTTCTTCACCCCCCGCAGCCAGTTGCGCATTCGCTGGGATACCCTGGTGCCCGACTGGCGGCTGATGGGGGAGACATTGCGACTCGGGGTGTCGAGTTTTCTGATGTACCTCTACCTCTCGGTGGTGCTGGCGCTGCACAACAAGGCGCTGCTCTTGGTGGGCACTTCGCTGCACGTGGCCGCCTATGGGGTCATCAGCTACAGCGAGGCCTTCTTCTATCTCATCTTCGAGGGGATCGCCATGGGCATCCAGCCTATCGCCAGCTTCAATGCCGGGGCGGGCAACTGGGCACGGGTGCTGCGGGTGCGTAACCTGGCATTGGGAGTGACCATGGCGGTGGCATTGTGCGGGATGATCCCGCTGTATCTGTGGCCGGAGGCAGTGGTTTATCTGTTTGCGGGGGACAATGCTGCCCTGTTGCCGGTGGCCAGCCTCGGTATCTGGCTCTACTTCTGGGGACTGCCCATGGAAGGCTTGCTGCTGGTGGGGGCCACCTATTTCCAGGCCATCAACCGGGCCCGCATCGCTTCCCTGCTCACCGGCGGCAAGCTGGTGCTGATCGGCGGTTTCCTGTGGGGCTTCTCCTCCCTGTGGGGAGTGGCCGGTGTCTGGCTGGCGCTGCCCACTTGCAGCACTCTGCTGGTCCTGGTGATGTGGCGGGCGATGAACAGGGAGGGGCGCCAGCACAGCGCTGCCTGAGATGTGGTCATGCGTCCATGAAAAAGGCAGCCTTGGCTGCCTTTTTCATTTTGAGTGCCCCTGCCTGTGGGCGGCAGGTCGCCGGCCTCAGGGCTTGAAGGCGCCGATAAAGATGGCGGGGTCGACGCGGGCGTCGTTGAGGCTGACGTTCCAGTGCATGTGGGGACCGGTGGCGCGGCCGGTGGCGCCGACCCGGCCGACGATGCCGCCGCGGGGCAGGCTCTGGCCCAGCTTCACGTCCACCTTCGACATGTGACAGAACATGCTGATGAGGCCCTGGCCGTGGTCGACGAACACCGTATTGCCGTTGAAGAAGTAGTTGCCGATGAGGATGACCTTGCCAGCGGCTGGTGCCTTGATGGGAGTGCCGGCTCCGACCGCGAAGTCGAGGCCGGAGTGGGGGTTGCGCTCCTCGCCGTTGAAGAAGCGGCGCAGCCCGAAGGGGCTGGAGAGCGGGCCCTGGACCGGCTTGTCAAACAGCAGGTTGCTCGGCTGAGCCGGGCTGAAGGTCTGGTAGGCGCGGGTCTGTTCGGCAAGCTCCCGGTTGATGCGGGTCATGTCTTCGGCCAGCGGATTGACCTGGCGGCTGTTCTTGAGCTTGATGTGCTGCTCACGGTAGTGCTTGGTGCCGACTTTGAAACTCAAGGTGCGGCCATCGCTGGTGGTCACCTGATGGGGGCCGGGCGCGCTCTTGAGCGGGATGCCGACGATGGCGATCCACGTCTTCCCGTCTTCCTGTACCACCAGCACAGGCTTGTCCTGATAGCGCACTGCGGGCGCCTTGGCCCCGCTTCCCAGTGGTACCACGGCCACGCCCCCCGGCACCGGGTGGTTGAGCAGGCGGCTGATAAACCCCGGTTCGGCGTGAAGCGCAGGGCTGCCGAGCAGCAGGAGAAGAAAGAAGAGGCGGCGCATGATGGCTCCATCGGATCAGGGGGAAAGCAAGAGGGGGGGAGATGATGCCACATTCTGGCGGTGCTGTCCGTCAACCGTGGCCGATAAACTCGTCGGCTGCGGCCCAGAAAGACGCAACGGACACGCCATTGCAGCGAGGTGAATGCTCTGGTTGCGGGTGCCCGCCTTCCCTTCGACCTTGCCAGCCTGAGCATGGGCCGCTGCGCTACCGCATCTTGGGGGCGCTCGCGAGCGACAACAGCTTCACCACCAGCCAGGCCGGGTCGCGGTGGGCATGGCCGGACAGGGGCCCTGACCCCTATTCCATTCGATACCGCCATCGCGGTACCCTACTCGGCGGCGACCCAGGTCACCGACTACAAGGTGAGGCTCTACCCGACCCGGCTGCCGGGCCAGGTAGTACGCACCGGTCCCTACACCGGCACCATCATGGTCACGGTGAGCGTGCCCTGAGGAGACGCCGCTTCGCCCCTATTTTTCGACGAGGTCAATGATGAACAGTGACAGGGCCCTGCGCCACGAACCCAAACGCCATGGCATAGGACAGGGCTGGATCTGGATCCGCACCGGATTCGACATCTTCAACAAGGGGATGGGTGCCAGCGTGGCCATGATAGTGCTCTGGTTTGTGGTGGGCATCGTGCTGGATCAGCTGCCGGCGGGGGGCTTGATCTCCCAGTTGCTCTACATGGTGTGGGGGGCTGGCTGGGTGGCGGTGGCGCGGCGGGGGCACCATGGGGAGGCGCTGCAGTTTGGCGACTTCTTTGCCGGTTTCCGCCATCGGTTGACCCCCTTGATGCTGGGGGGCCTGATGGTGCTCGGCCTCATCATGGGGATCCTGATGATCTGCGTGTTCCTGCTGCACCAGTGGGGACTCACCGGCCTGTTGTCCGCGGATCCGGGCTCCCTGGCGCTGACCCCGGAGCAGGCACAGGGCTTCCTCGTCTGCGCCCTGGTGGGATTGGCACTGTTCGTTCCCGTGCTGATGGCCATCACCTTCGCCCCCGCCCTTATCCTCTTCCATCAGGTCGGGGTCTGGCAGGCAGCCAGGCTCAGCTTCAAGGGATGTCTGCGCAACATGTGGCCCTTCCTCTGGTGGGGGCTGCTCGGGGCCGTGCTGATCTTCTTTGGCGCACTCCTGATGCTGGTGGGCCTGCTGGTGGTGCTGCCTGCCATCAACTACTCCATCTATGCCGCCTATCACGACATCTATCTGGAGGATCAGGAGGCCGAGGAGGGAGAGACCCCGGTCAAGGCATTCGGTTTCGAAGCCTGACCGGGCACAGGATGGAGCAAAGAGGGGCCGCGAGGCCCCTTTTTTGTGCGGCTCGCAGGGATCAGAGAGAGGGAGGGGCTTCCTGCCACAGGGGATCGTCCGCCATCCGCTCCACGAGAAAGTCGAGGAAGCTGCGCAGCAGGGGGGACATCTGTTTGCGGGTGCCATAAACGGCATAGACGCCGAGGCGCTTGGGCTGCCACGGGGTGAGCAGGGGGACCAGGGCGCCGCTTGCCAGATGGGGGTGAACCGAGTAGGCGGGTTGCAGGCTGATCCCCGCCCCTTCTAGGGTGGCGGCCAGCAGCAGGTTGGAGATGTTGGCGCTGAGGTTGCCGCTCACCGGGACGGATTCGGGACCATCGGGCCCCAGAAACTCCCACAGGCTCTTGCCGAAATAGGTGTAGGTGAGGCAGTTGTGCAGTGCCAGATCCTGCACCTGCTGCGGCGGAGCATGGCGGGCCAGGTAGGCGGGACTGGCGCACACCACCGAGTGGCAGGTGCCGAGCCTGCGGGCCACCAGGTTGGGATCGAGGTCGTTGGTGATGCGCAGGGCGAGATCGATTCGCTCCTCCACCAGATTGACTGTCCGGTCCAGCAGCAGGATGTCGATCGCCGTGCCGGGGTAACGGGCCAGGTAGTCGTTCGCTGCCCCGACCAGCAGGGCTTCGGAGAGAGAGTAGCTGCAGGTGATGCGCAGTTGCCCCTTGGGGGCCTCGTCATGGCGGATGGTCAGGTGTTCCATCTCTTCCCCCAGGGCCAGCATGGCTCTGGCCCGGTTCAGCGCCTCTTCTCCTGGCCCGGTCAGGCTCAGCCGGCGGGTGGTGCGGTGCAGCAATCTGGCCCCCATCCAGCGTTCCAGCTCGGCCAGGTAGCGCGACACCATGGCACGGGACATCTCCAGTTTCTCCCCGGCGCCGCTTAGGCTGCCCTGTTCCACTACGCAGACAAAGACCCGCAATGCGGTCAGCCTATCCATCTTGTGCCCCTATATGCTCGATTTGTGCAACAGTGATGCGCCTATTATGCGGTATTTGTATCGATGGTGATGCAATAAACTGCGCTCATTCCATTAATCCACACCGATGAGCGTTATCTGATGAACAACACACTGCGTACCCTGACCCTGACCAGCCTCCTGATGACGGGTTCCGCCCTGGCGGCCCCCCTGACCGTGACCGTCTACAACCCCGGCGAGAAGGCCATCTTCCCCGTCTCCTCCTCACTGGTAACCGGTGACAAAGAGGCCATCCTGATCGATGCCCAGTTCGATGTGCAACATGGTCAGGCGCTGGTGGACATGATCAAGAAGAGCGGCAAGAAGCTGACCACTGTCTATATCAGTGCCGGTGACCCCGACTTCTACTTCGGTCTGGAACCCGTCATGGCTGCGTTCCCGGATGTCAAGGTGCTGGCCGACCAGCATGTGGTCGACCATATCAAGCAGACCAAGGATGCCAAGCTGAGCTACTGGGGCCCGATCCTGGGCAAGGATGCACCCAAGAGCCTGACCGTGCCGCAAGTGATGACGGCCAGCCACCTGACGCTGGATGGCGAGAAGATTGACATCAAAGAGATGAACACCCCGAATGCTTACCTCTGGGCCCCTTCCATCAAGACGGCCTTTGGTGGTGTGCCGGTCTACAGCGGTGTACACGTCTGGATGGCGGACAGCCAGTCCAAGGCCGCTCGCAGCCACTGGGTCAAGGCGCTGAACAATCTGCTGGCGCTGAAACCTGAGCGCGTGGTGCCGGGTCACTTCCTGGGGACTGCGCCCAAGGGTACCGAAGCCGTGACCTTCACCCGTGACTACGTGCAGCGCTTTGAGCAAGCGCTGGCCAAGACCAAGCACTCCGGCCAGCTGATTGAAGCGCTGAAGAAGGCTTACCCCTCCCTGCCGGTCGATGATGGCCTGGCCATCGGTGCCAAGGTCAATACCGGCGAGATGAAGTGGTAACTCCCTGACGCCTACATCCCTGTGTTTTTTTCCGGGCCCGAGGGCCCGGTTTTTTATCCAGCATTGAAGCGAGAATGATGATGAACGAAGCGCAAACAACCCTCCATTATGTCTATGACCCCCTCTGTGGCTGGTGCTATGGCGCCGCCCCCCTGCTGAAAGCCGCTGCCGAGATCCCGGGCCTTCGCATCGAACTGCATGGGGGGGGCCTCTGGATGGGCACCAGGCGCCAGGCCATGGGACAGCCCCTGCGGGACTATGTGCGCCCCCATGACGAGCGCATCCACACCCTCACCGGACAGCGCTTTGGTGAGCGCTACTTCAACGAGCTTCTGCTCAACGAGTCACTGCTCCTCGACTCCGAGCCGCCCATACGCGCCGTTCTGGCGGTGAGCGAGCTTGGCGGCGACGGCCTTGCCTTGTTGCACCGCATCCAGGAAACCCACTACCGGGATGGGGAATGGGTCGGTTCCCCGACACGGCTGGCGGCGCTCGCGCGGGAGCAGGGGCTGACACCGGAAGCATTCGCCCTGGCCTTTGGTCGGGTCGATCTTGTGGGCCATCTGGCCACAAGCCAGGCGTGGCTGCGCCGCCTCGGCGGGCAGGTGTTCCCGACCCTGGGATTGATGCAAGGGGAGCGCGTCGTTGAGCTGCCTGTCTCCTCCTATCTGGGAGAGCCAGCGGCGTTCGCGGATCACATCACCTCTCTGATGGGGTGAGTCTCTCGCCCATCGCCTGCGGCTTGTCAAAGGAGAGGGAGAGGGAGAGGGCAGACCCGTCTGCGCGCCTCCCTTGTCCCCCGCACTGTTCTTGTGCATGCTATCGGCCTCATTGAACGGCAGGATGCAGTACCTATGAACCTTCGCGATCTCGAATATCTGGTAGCGCTGGAAGAGGAGAAACACTTTCGCAAGGCAGCGGAGCGCTGCTTTGTCAGCCAGCCGACCCTGAGTGGCCAGCTGCGCAAGCTGGAAGATGAACTGGGAGTGATCCTCATCGAGCGCACCTCCCGCAAGGTGCTGTTCACGCCCGCCGGCGATGCCATGGCCCGTCAGGCGCGCAAGGTGCTCAAAGAGGCGCGAGAGCTCAAGAGCATAGGCCAGCACTTCGCCGAGCCCATGTCCGGCGAGATCCACATCGGTTTTATTCCCACCGTGGGCCCCTACCTGCTGCCCCACATCATCCAGGATCTGCGTGAACACTTCCCCAAGCTGGAGTTCTACCTCTACGAAGATCAGACCCAAGTGCTGCTCAAGCGGCTGGAGGAGGGGGAGCTGGATTGCCTCGTGCTGGCGGAGCTGGAAGGGATGGAGGGGTTTGGCGCCATCCCCCTCTATCAGGAGCCCATGTGGCTGGCCGTGCCCCAGCATCACCCGGAGGCGAGCGCCAAGGCGGTGCCCCTGCACAATCTCAAGGGCAAGAAATTGCTGATGCTGGCCGACGGTCACTGCTTGCGGGATCAGGCGATGGGTTTCTGTTTTGCCGCGGGCATCGGTGAGGATCAGCGCTTCAAGGGCACCAGTCTGGAGACCCTGCGCAACATGGTCGCCGCTGGCAGCGGCATGACGCTGGTGCCCAGGCTCGCCGTGCCCGCCAACCCGGAGGAGGGGGGCGTCAGCTATCGCCCGGTGATCAACCCCGTGCCGGGGCGCACCATCTCCCTGCTATATCGTCACTACTCGGTTCGCCGCCCCTGCTTCAATGAGCTGGCGGCCCGCATCTCGAGTCTGATGAAAGCCCTGCTGGGCTGACGCAGCCCGCTCGTCATCCCGAAACAAAAACCGGCGCCTGGGCGCCGGTTTTTGTTGTTTCCAGGGGACCTAAAAGATGTCGTCGGTGGAGACGGGACCGTCTGTGGTCGCATCGTCACCGCCATACACCTGATTGCCATCGGAGATCTGGCTCGCGTAGCGGGTGGGCTCTGTGCCCTCCTTGAAGAACTCCTCCGTGGTACTGCCATCGGCGCGATTGGTCAGCAGACCGGTTTCACGATCGATGCGGACCTGCATGATCCCTTCGGGGACCGGCATCTTGCGTTCGGGCACCTGGTGCAGAGCCGTCTTCATGAAGTCAATCCAGATGGGCTGGGCGGCGCCGCCGCCAAACTCGGCCCGGCCCAGACCGCGCTGGTGGTTGTCAAAACCGATCCAGGAGGTGGCCACCAGATTCGGGGTATAGCCGGAGAACCAGGCATCCCGGGATTCGTTGGTGGTCCCCGTCTTGCCCGAGATGTCGTGACGCTTGAGGTCACGGGCTGCCCGCCAGCCGGTACCACGCCAGCCATTGCCACCCCAGATGGCGGTGGTCAGGGTGTCGGTGATGAGGAAGGCGCTCTGGGCACTGATGGTCTGCGGTGCCATGTTGTTGGGCACGACAGGATCGATGGGGCACTGGGCCTTCCAGTCTGCCGTGGTATTGGCATAGGCATCCGCGCTGTCGAGACCGGCGGCGGCCAGCACGCCGCAGTCGCGGCAGGCAGCGGCCGGGTTGGCCTCGAACAGGGGAGTGCCGAAGCTGTCGGTCACTTCGGTGATGAAGTAGGGGGTGACCTGGAAGCCGCCATTGGCCAGCACCGAGTAGCCGCGCACCACTTCCAGCGGGGTAAACTCCGCCGCACCCAGCGCCAGGGATTCATTGGCGGAAATGTGATCACGGGCGAAGCCGAAGCGGGTCAGGCCGTCGATATAGGTATCCAGCCCGATGGCGCGCATCAGGCGGACCGACATCACGTTCTTGGACTTGGCAAGGCCGAGGCGCAAGGTAGTCGGCCCTTCATAGATGGCGGGCGAGTTCTTGGGCTGCCACATGGGGCCCTTGGCAGGATCCCACTGGTTGATCGGTGCATCGTTGATGAGGGACGCCAGGGTATAGCCCTGCTCCAGCGCGGTGGCATAGAGGAAAGGCTTGATGTTGGAGCCGACCTGACGACGGGCCTGATCGACCCGGTTGAACTTGGAGAGCTCGAAGCTGAAGCCGCCGACCAGGGCCTCGATGGCGCCGTCTTGAGGGTTCATGGCCACCAGGGCGGCGTTGACGTCGGGGATCTGGGAGAGCAGCAACTCTTCCCCTTTCTCCCTGACCCAGATCTGGGCGCCGACTTTGAGTACATCCCGCGCCGATTTCGGGGCAAAACCCTGGCGATCGTCGGTGATGAAGGCGCGCGCCCACTTGATGCCATTCCAGCCCAGTTCGGCCTGTTTGCCATTCTTGAGCACCAGGGTGGCGCTCTTGTCGCCGAGCTGGGCGACCACGGCGGCCATCAGGGGCTGATAGGTCGGCTGCTTGGCCAGATGGGCCATGATCTGCTCGTAGTCCCAGGCCGTTTCACCGGCTTTCCACAGCAAGGCGGTCGGGCCACGGTAGCCGTGGCGGGTGTCGTAGTCGAAGACACCGTCCAGCAGCGCCTGATGGGCGGCGCGCTGACGCTTGGCGGTGACGGTGGTGTAGACATGCAGCCCCATGGTGTAGGCATCTTCACCAAACTGCTCCACCATCTTCTGGCGCACCATCTCGCTCAGATAAGGGGCGTTCAGCGTAGTTTCGGCACCGTGAAAACGGGCCTTGACCGGCATCTTGGAGGCTTCGTCATACTGGGCCTGGGTGATTTTGCCGGTTTCCAGCATGCGACCCAGTACCACGTTGCGGCGGGCGAAGGCGCGCTCCGGAGAACGGATCGGGTTCAGCATGGAGGGGGCCTTGGGGAGACCCGCGATGATGGCGATCTCGTCCAGGGTCAGATCCTTGACCTCCTTGCCGAAGTAGACCTGGGCGGCCGCGCCGACCCCGAATGCCCGGTAGCCGAGGGGAATCTTGTTGAGATAGAGGGTGAGGATCTCGTCCTTGGAGAGGTTCTGCTCGATGCGCCAGGCGAGGAACACTTCCTTGATTTTGCGTACCAGGGTCTTCTCGTTGCTCAGGAAGAAGTTGCGGGCCACCTGCTGGGTAATGGTACTGGCGCCCTGACGCGCCTGGCCGGAGACGGCCCAGACGGTGGCGGCACGGATGATGCCGATGGGGTCAATGCCCGGGTGCTCATAGAAGCGGGCATCTTCGGTGGCGAGTACGGCATCGATCATGGACTGGGGAATTTCGTCCAGCCGCAGGGGGATGCGACGAATTTCGCCAAACTGGGAGATCAATTCCCCATCCCGGCTGTAGACCTTCATGGGGGTAGCCAGTTTGACATCGCGCAAGGCGCTGACGTCCGGCAACTGGGGCTTGATGTAGAAGTAGATGCCGATGAGGCTGGCAACGCCCAGCACAGCACCCAGCATCATGACAATAAACAGGCGAACGAGCCATTTCAGCATGGAAGAACTACCAATCGTCTTAAAATTAGCCAACGGGCGCAGAGTATAGCCTTTTTACCCTCGCGGATTCGAGGTTTTCCTGTCCGCAAACAGGCGACCCCGAGAAGAGGCGGGAGGGTAGCACTCCAGGGCACAATTACCAAGGGGGCCGCAATCAAGGCCGAAAGGAGAGGGGCGTCAACTTTTGACACAAACTTTATGACATTGATAGATAGAGCATTATATTGAGTTAAGCCGTCACATCATGACGCGCTGTCCTACAATAAGTCCGAAAACCCAATAACGCATGGATGTGTATATGTTTGGGCTATTAAGTAAGGGATCCCTCGTCTCCATGGCGGGCATTGATTTTGGCAGTCAAACCATCAAGGCCGTCACCATCAGCGGACGTCCCGGCAAGGTGCACCTCGGTTCGGTTGCCGAGATCCCCATGCCAAGAGGAACGCTGGTCGACTATCAACTTCAGGACATTGAACGGGTCAGTCAGTCCCTCAAGTCGCTCAAGCGGCTCGTGCAAGGGGATTGCCAGAACGTGGCCACGGCCGTGACCGGTTCCAATGTCATCACCAAGATCATTCAGGTCGATACCAACATCAACGAGAGCGAGCTGGAGAACCAGGTTCACCTGGAGGCAGAGCAGCTCATCCCCTTTCCCCTCGATGAAGTGAGCCTGGATTTTGAAATCCTCGGGATGGCGGGCGACAACGGGCGTCAGGAGGTCCTGCTCAGTGCCGCGCGGACCGAGAGCGTCAGTGGCCGGGTCAGTGCCCTGACGGAGGCTGGCATGACGACCATGGTGGTGGATGTGGGGGCCCATGCGCTCGGACGCGCCGTGCTGGCCTGCCTGCCCGACCTGCAAACCTCGGAGAAACCGGTTGGCATCGTTGACATCGGTGCCAGCGCCCTGACTTTCGCCGCCCTGCTACGGGGCCAGGTCATCTATTCCCGGTTGCAGAATTTTGGTGGTGATCAATACAGCCAGGCATTGGCCTCTTTTTACAGCATGAGTATGGAAGAAGCGGAACTGGCCAAGATCCAGGGCTCCCTGCCCGCGGATCATGAGGTGGATGTCCTGTTGCCTCACCTCAGCACCCTGGTGTTGCAGATACGGCGCAACGTGCAGCTGTTTTGCAGCTCTTCGGGGAACAAGGAGCTCTCCAGGCTGGTGCTGACCGGAGGGGGGAGCCTGCTGCCGGGGCTGGCCGGACAAATCGGCAGCGAGCTCAACTGCGAGGTGCTGCATCCCGATCCCTTTGCACTCTTTGGCAAGCCGCAGGGAGAGGGGGCGCTGACTCATGGGGCCAAGTACATGACGGCGCTCGGGCTGGCACTGAGGAGCTTCACACCATGTCAAATATAAACCTTCTGCCCTGGCGGCAGGCTCGGGCGCAGCGTCAGAAGAAACAATTCGGCATCCTGTTCGGTCTGTTCCTGGCGGGGACGGCTGCCATCGCCTTTGCTGCAGACTGGCTGGTGCAGCAGCAGATCGGTTACCAGCAGCAGCGCAATCAGCGGTTGCAGCAGGAGATGGCAACCCTGGACACCCAGCTTGGGGAGATCAGGCTTCTCAAGGAACGGCGTAAGGAGTTGATTGACCGCATGCAACTCATCGAGCAGTTGCAGATGCGCCGCAACATCCCTGTGCGTCTGTTCAATCAGCTGCCGGTGCTGGTCCCCAATGGGGTATATCTTGATAGCCTTGCCTTGCAAAACAACAAGATAGATGTGAAGGGAAAGACCGAAGCCTATGGCAGGGTTGCCAGCATGATGCGCCGAATCGACGGTTCCGGCTGGCTGACACAATCCCAGCTCAGCACCATTTTCACGGCCGAGGTGGCCCCCATCGCCCTGAGCCAGTTCTCCATGATGTTCCAGATTGCCACGGCGCTACCCAACGTGGCTAAGGGGCAAAAATGAACCTGCAACAACTCAACGACCTGGATCTCAATGACATTGCCCGCTGGCCGCCGATCGCCAAGGGCATCTTTGTCTTCTTCTGCAGTGCTCTGCTTGGCGGGGCACTCTATTACTACGTGATTGCCAATTCCCTGGCGGCCCTGGGTCGTGAAGCCGCAAAAGAGACTGAGCTCAAGGGACAATTCGAGAGCAAGGCAATGCTGGCCGCGAACCTGGAAGCATACAGAAAGCAGATGGTCCAGCTGGAACATCTGGTCGACACCCAGCTCAAACAGCTGCCCAACACCCACGAAGTCGCCGGTTTGCTGGATGACATCAGCTTCATTGCCACCGACAACGGTTTGACATTGAACAGGATCAATTGGGAGCCAGAGGTGAAACACGAGTTCTCCACCGAGCTGCCCATGCGCATCGAGGTCGTGGGCACCTATCACGAACTTGGCAAGTTCACGGCGGACATGGCTGCTTTGCCGCGCATCGTGATTCTGGATTCTTTCCAGCTCAGCCAGGGGAAGGGGGGTGAGCTGATCGGTATGTCCATGCAGGCCAAGACCTACAAGTACAACGGCAAAACCGTGGAGAAAAAGCCATGAGCATGAGAGCGGGCGTACTTCTCTTGTCGGCGCTGCTGTTGACGGCCTGTGGGGGACAGGAGGACATGGATGAATATGTCAAACAGACCAAGGCCAGAAAGCCGGTACCGATCGAATCTTTGCCGGAGATAAAGCCCTTCTCTCCCATGGTCTATCAACGCAGCGATCAGCGCAGTCCGTTTATTGCACCCCAGCCGGAAACCAGTTCCAGGCTGGATGCCAAGGCCAAGCCGGACTGTGCCCAGATAGTGGCCAATCGGGAAAAGGAGGTGCTGGAACGCTACTCGCTTGCCAGCCTGAGCATGAAAGGCTCCATCGGCAAGCAGGGGCAGTTGTGGGCATTGATCAAAACCCCGGACGGGCAAGCCGTGCGCGTCGGGCTCAACCAGCACATGGGGCTGGATCAGGGCAGGGTCATCAAGATAACGAACACGCATGTTGACTTGATGGAGACGGTACCGGATGGCAAAGGATGCTGGGTCACCCGAGAAACCCAGCTGGCCATGGCCAATCTCGACGCAAAACTATGATCAGGGATGAGCAGAGATGAGAACAACAATAAGAAGGATGACCGGTGTGGCGCTGCTGTGGCTGGGCGGATGCACTCAGGTGTGGGCAGTACCCGCGTTGCAGGAGGTCAAGGTGAATCCCCTGCTGGCCGATCAACTCCTGCTGGAGCTCAGCTTCAGCGAACCGGTCAGCGGTTTTACGGACAGGTTGACCTATGAACCCAATCAGCTTCTGCTGCACGTACCCGGGGCCATCGGTGCCCTGACGGTCAATCCCCTGCCCATCAAGCAGCAAGGGGTGAACAACCTCCTGGTGGAGGGGAAGGGGCAGGGGCTCGACATCAAGATCGCCCTCGATCAGCTCACCCCCTATCAGGTCCATCAGCAGGGCAATAAATTGCTGGTGGCGCTGGGAGACAAGGCAGGGCAGCCGGTCGCTTCCTCGGCGGCGCCTGTTGCAGCCAGCCAGTCTGCGCTCGTCAGAAGCCAGCCGGTGACCCAATCTGCGCTGATTGACACCCAGCGAGTTGCCCAGAACCAGTCCCAGTATCAGGCTCAGCCGGCCATGGCTGCCACACCTACCGTGGCTCCTTCGCCCGTTGCCCCCGGCAAGCCGGTGTTGTCCGTGTCTCAGGCAAACATGGGGGGCGCCTACTTCAACTCGGTCAAGGGCGTGGATTTTCGCCGTGGCAAGGAGGGGCAGGGGGAGTTCCTCGTGACGCTGGACAACAGTTCGGCGGCGGTGGATGTCAGCAGCCGTGGTCAGAAAGTGCTGGCCAAGTTCCACGGTACCCGGGTGCCTGATGATCAGCTCAACCTCATCAATGTGCAGGACTTTGCTACCCCGGTCTCCCAGGTGGAGGTGTTCCGCCAGGGCAATGACACCCTGTTCGAGCTCTCGGTGAACGGCCAGTTTGACTACCGTTACGATCAGGCCGACAAGATGTTCATCATCGAGGTGAAAAAACGGGTGGCCACCACGGCAGCGAAGCAGTACCAAGGCAAGCCCATCTCATTGAACTTCCAGGATATTCCTGTTCGTACCGTGTTGCAGATCATCGCCGATTTCAACAATCTGAACCTGGTGACCACGGACTCGGTCTCCGGCAACATCACGCTGCGTCTCGATGGCGTGCCCTGGGAGCAGGCGCTGGACATCATCCTCAAGGTCAGAGGGCTGGACAAACGGCTGGACAACAACATCCTGCTGGTGGCGCCGGCGGACGAGATTGCCGCTCGCGAGAAACAACAGATGGAGAGCCGTAACCAGGTGGCGGATCTCGCTCCCCTCTACACCGAGTATCTGCAGATCAACTATGCCAAGGCATCGGAAGTGGCGGCCCTGCTCTCCTCCGAGAGCACCAAGCTGCTCTCCCCCAGAGGGGCGGTCAGCGTGGATGAACGTACCAACGTGCTGGTGGTCAAGGACACGGCGGATGTCATCAGCAACGTCAAGCGGATGCTGGATATCCTCGATATCCCGGTCAAGCAAGTGGTGATCGAGGCGCGCATGGTGACCATTGATGATGGTTTCGATGAGGCACTGGGGGTTCGTTGGGGGGTGACCAAGACAGACGGTCATGGCAACGGCACCTCGGGCACCATAGAGGGTAATGATGGCGCCGGAAACAATGATGGCAGTTCCACCATCACTCGCCCCAACGTAGAAGACAGACTCAACGTCAACCTGCCGGTGACCAACGCGGCCGGCACCCTGGCATTCCAGGTTGCCCGTCTTGCCAATGGCACCCTTTTGGATCTTGAGCTCTCGGCTCTGGAAAAGGAGAGCAAGGCCGAGATCATCGCCAGTCCGCGTGTCACCACGGCCAACCAGAAGCCGGCCCTGATCGAGCAGGGGACCGAGATCCCCTATGTGGAGTCCTCTTCGAGCGGGGCGACCTCGGTCACCTTCAAGAAGGCGGTGTTGAGCCTCAAGGTCACACCGCAGATTACCCCGGACAACAGGGTGATCCTGGACTTGACCGTGACTCAGGATACCAAGGGTGAAACCGTGCCGACCGGAACCGGGGATGCGGTGTCCATCAACGCCCAGTCCATCACCACCCAGGTGTTGGTCAACAACGGTGAAACTCTGGTGCTTGGCGGCATCTATCAACAGACCATCAAGAGCGATGTCAGCAAGGTGCCGCTGCTGGGTGATATCCCCGGGTTGGGCTATCTGTTCAAGAAAACCACCAGTGAAAACAAGAAGCGTGAACTGCTGATCTTCGTGACCCCGAGGATAGTGACCGACGCCCTCTGAAAACTTTACTTGTGAGAGTAAAACACATATAACCTTACGCCCCGATGAGGCTGGGGCGTAAGGGCTGCGGTTGCCAGTCCTGGTTTCTACTGAGATAATCCCCCTCCTGATCCATCGCAAGATAAGGTTCATAGGTACCCCGGTCGAGTGTTTACCGGGGCCATACAGTTTGTAATTACTAACGAAAAGACATGGCTGAGAAACGCAATATTTTCCTGATAGGTCCCATGGGTGCGGGCAAGAGCACCATAGGTAGACATCTGGCAGAACAACTGCACATGGAGTTTTTCGACTCAGATCATGAGATTGAGCGCCGCAGTGGTGCCGATATCGGCTGGGTGTTCGATGTTGAAGGCGAAGAAGGCTTCCGGATCCGCGAAGAGAAGGTGATCGGTGAACTCGCCGAACAGCAGGGTATCGTGCTGGCAACGGGTGGCGGTGCCATCAAGAGCCGTGAAACCCGCAACAAACTCTCCGCACGCGGCATCGTGGTCTACCTCGAAACCACCATTGAAAAGCAATTGGCGCGAACCCAGAGAGACAAGCGTCGTCCCTTGCTGCAAACCGAAGAGCCGCCCCGTGAAGTGCTTGAGCGTCTTGCGCAAGAGCGCAACGCCCTGTACGAAGAGGTTGCCGATTTTGTCATCCAGACGGATGACCAGAGTGCCAAAGTTGTCGCTAATCAAATCGTCAAGTTGATTGGTATGTAATTCATTAGAGGACGTCCATGGAAAGGTTGAAGGTCGAACTGGGTGAACGCAGCTACCCGATAGAGATAGCTGCCGGTCTGCTGCAACGCCCCGAGGTACTGGCGCAGACGATCAAGGGCAAGCGGGTCATGATAGTGACCAATACCGTGGTCGCGCCCCTGTATCTTGAACAGATCATTCAGTTGCTGTCCGGTTTTCAGGTGGAACACCTGATCCTGCCCGATGGCGAGGCCTACAAAACCCTGGCGACCTTCGAGCGGATCATGTCTGCTCTGCTGGAAACCAGTCATGGTCGTGATACCACTCTGATCGCTCTGGGGGGCGGTGTGATAGGTGATGTTGTCGGCTTTGCTGCGGCAAGCTACCAACGAGGCATTCCGTTTATTCAGGTGCCTACCACGCTGCTCTCCCAGGTTGACTCTTCCGTCGGCGGCAAGACCGCCGTCAACCATCCCCTCGGCAAGAACATGGTGGGTGCCTTCTATCAGCCCAAGCATGTGATCATCGATACCGACTGCCTCAAGACCCTGCCTGCCCGGGAATTTGCCGCCGGCATGGCCGAGGTGATCAAATACGGCATCATCTGGGATGCCGCCTTCTTCTCCTGGCTTGAAACCAACATGACCCGCCTGCAGCGCCTCGACGGTGATGCACTCTCCTATGCCATTCGCCGCTGCTGCGAGATCAAGGCCGATGTGGTCGGTCAGGACGAGACCGAGCACGGCGTGCGCGCCTTGCTGAACCTGGGACATACCTTCGGCCATGCCATCGAGGCGGAGAAGGGTTACGGCAACTGGCTGCACGGTGAAGCCGTGGCGGCGGGAACCATGCTGGCGGCCGAGACGGCCCTGGCCCGTGGCGACATGACGGCGCAAGAGGTGGCACGAGTCCGCGATCTGCTGTTGGCCGCCGATTTGCCGGTCAAGGCACCGTCCGATATGGATTTTGCCGCCTTCATTCGCCATATGCGCCGTGACAAGAAGGTGCTGGAAGGCAAACTGAGGCTGGTGCTGCCGATCGGGATCGGACAGGCCCAGGTCGTGGCCGATGTGACAGACGAGCAATTGATGGCGGTGATCGAGTCTGGTCGTGACCACTAATAAATTGCTCAAACTGCCTTCTCAGCGGCAGTTGGTTGACCGGCTGCTGCACCTGATCGAGTTCAACCACCCCTTTGTTTTTCTCTCCGGCAAGCCAGGCAGTGGCCGTGGCACACTGTGCGAGTCGCTGCTTGCCCAACTGCCCGATGCGGTGCGGGTGGCCAGCCTCATCGGCAGCCCGTCCATGAAGATGGCGGATGTGCGCCAGTTGCTGTTGCAGCAGGTGGTGGCACGTCCCCTGTTCAACGCGCAGGATGCCCTGGCGGACAGCTTCTTTCGCATGGTGGGTGACAAGCCTGCCAGACTGCTGCTCATCATCGAACGTGCCGATACCTTGCCTGCCGAGCTGGTGGGGGAGTTGTGGGCGCTCTGTCGTCACAACGATACCCTGGCATCTCCTCATAAACTGGCCATCCTGCTCTCGGGTGATGACGCTTGGTGTCGTAACCAGAAGGCGCTCCTCAAGGGACGGGCCATGCCAGCCCTCGAGCTGGAAGTCGCGCCACTGAGCGCTCCTGAGCAACGTATCTTCTTGTATGAGAAGGCCAAAGAGCTCAAGATCCCGACAGCCCTCTTGCCCAAGCCGAAAGTGGAAGAGATCCTGAATGGGGCGGGCGGACATCCGTCAGCCATCATGCAGTTACTGGAGGATACCATGACCGACAGAAGGCCCAAGAAACGTCAGGCCGAGTTGCCCGTCAAGAAGATAGCGATCGTGCTTGCCCTGGTGGCGGGCGGGTTGCTGGCCCTGAGCTATCTGCCCCTGTTCGACAATGCAGGCCAGGACCCCGCCGAGGCTCCGTCCCAGGGGACGGTGTTGCCCGATCCCGTCTCAAGCGATCCTGTGAACGTCGGTGCGGCGAGCGGGGCCTTGAGTACTCAAACGAGCAGTGGCGCCACTGCCATCCCGTCAGGGAATCAGGTTGCCCGCGATTGGCAGTCCGATGCCAAGCCCTTGCCCAAGAAGGTCGAGAGCGAGACGGTCACCACGGAGTCAACCAACTATGAGGGGCGCCGGGTCGTCATCTCCGACGAAGTGGTCGAGAAATTGATGAACCAGCCGAACGTCAGCGGCGCCTTGCCCACGGCCGTGGTGGATGAGCTGGTAGGGGGCGGTTCCCGTGCGGTCCCGACCGGAACGACGGCCCAGGTCAAGAATCCGGCTCCGAACAGTGCCCCGCGAACAGAGGCTCAACCGGCCAGTGGCGCGCAGACAGCGCCGGTAGCGGCCCCGGCGGCCAAGGTGGCGTTGACGCCGGTGGCGACTCTCAACAAGAAGCCGAAGAATCACTACAGCATCCAGTTGATGGGGGCGAGCAACACCAAGGCGGTAGACAGCTTTGTGGCCGAGCATGGCTTGGCGGGCAAGGTGTGGGTTTACAAGACCCGCTTCCGTGGCAGTCCCTGGTATGTGGTGGTGCAGGGGGACTACGCCAGCAGTGCCCAGGCCAAGGCGGCCATTCGCAAGCTGTCGCCTGCCTTGCTCAAGGGACAACCCTGGCCCAAGTCATTCGCCCAGATACAAAAAGAATTGAAGCAATAGCCAGCCACCCGAAGAAGGGGGTAGAATCACCCCCCTTTTCTGGGCATAGCCTTGTCAACACCGGACTTCCATGAAAAAAACACGCGCGTTTTTAAAATGGGCCGGGGGAAAATACTCCCTGGTCGAAGAGATCGCCGAGCGTTTGCCGGCCGGGCGTGTGTTGCTGGAGCCCTTCGTCGGGGCGGGATCCGTGTTTCTCAACACGGATTACGACGCCTATGTGCTCAACGACATCAATCCGGATCTCATTGGCCTCTACAACCACCTCAAGCAGCAGCCGGACAGCTTCATCAGCGAGGCCCGCAAGCTGTTCGTGGCCGAGCACAACCACAAGACCGCCTATTATCGGCTCCGTACCCAGTTCAACCAGACCGCGGCCGGTTTTGAACGGGCTCAGTTGTTCCTGTTTTTGAATCGCCATGGTTTCAACGGCTTGTGCCGTTACAACAAGAAGGGGGGGTTCAACGTTCCCTTCGGTTCCTACAAGAAACCCTACTTCCCGGAGAAAGAGCTGTGGGCCTTTGCCGAGAAGGCGCAGAAGGCGACGTTCATCTGTGAAAGCTATGCCGACGCCATGGCCCGTGCAGAGGAAGACTGGGTGATCTACTGCGATCCGCCCTATGCCCCCCTCTCCACCACGGCGAGTTTCACCACCTATTCGGCGGGCGGTTTCACCCTGGACGATCAGGCGCTGCTGGCCAGGTTGGCTCGCCACACCGCCGCCCATAAAGGGGTGCCCGTGCTCATCAGCAACCATGACATCGAGTTGACCCGCGAGCTCTATCGTGGCGCCCGGCTCGACGAGATCCTGGTCAAGCGCACCATCAGCCGCAACGGCGGTGGTCGCAACAAGGTGGCCGAGCTGCTGGCGCTCTATCCGCCCGGCATCGAGCCCGAACAGGGCTATTATCCCGGTGAGGCGGAGCTGGTTGCCGTCGGCTGAGTGAACAACGGTCCCTGAGGGGGCCGTTGTCATTTCTGATGCTGCCGCTGGTATTCCGTGAGCCGCGCCTGGCATCGTTTGCCAGCCATGGTGCCGGAGCGGCGTGTTCTGTAGATGCGGGTCGTTTTCATCGCCCTTTTGCGATAAAATTGCGCCGTTTTTTCTGCCACGCTGCCAATGGATGACGCTGATGAAAGACTTTCTGATTGCCCCCTCTATCCTCTCCGCCGACTTTGCCCGTCTGGGTGAGGATGTGGCCAAGGTGCTGGCCGCCGGGGCCGACGTGGTCCATTTCGATGTGATGGACAACCATTATGTCCCCAACCTGACCATAGGCCCCATGGTCTGTCAGGCGCTGCGCGATTACGGCATCGAAGCGCTCATCGACGTGCACCTGATGGTCAAGCCGGTGGATCGCATCGTGCCTGATTTTGCCAAGGCCGGTGCCAGCCTGATCACCTTCCACCCGGAAGCCTCCGATCACGTGGATCGCACCCTGGGCCTCATCAAGGAGCAGGGTTGCCAGGCCGGTCTGGTGCTGAACCCCGCGACCCCGCTCAGCTGCCTGGAGTACGTGATGGACAAGCTGGACGTGATCCTGCTGATGTCGGTCAACCCGGGCTTTGGCGGTCAGAGCTTCATCCCCGGCACCCTCGACAAGCTGCGCCAGGTGCGCCGCCTGATCGACGAGAGCGGCCGCGACATTCGCCTGGAAATCGATGGCGGCGTCAAGGTCGACAACATTCGCGAGATTGCCGAGGCGGGTGCCGACATGTTCGTGGCGGGCTCTGCCATCTTCGGCAAGCCGGATTACAAGGCGGTGATCGACCAGATGCGCGCGGAGCTTGCCCATGTCCGTCGCTGATCGCCCCTTTGACCTGGTGCTGTTCGATCTGGATGGCACGCTGATTGACAGCGCCCCGCAACTGGCGCTGGCGGTCAACCGTACCCTGGCGGAGCTGGGGTTGGTCGAGGCCGACGAGGCCGTGGTGCGTACCTGGGTCGGCAACGGCGCCGACAAGCTGATCCAGCGGGCTCTCGATTACCGCGACGCCCCGGAGCAGTTTGCCAAGGCCCGCCCCCTGTTCGACCGTCACTATCAGGCCTGTCTGCTGGAAGGCCTGGCCATGTATGACGGAGTGGCCCGGAGCCTGCGCCGTCTGCAGGGGCTGGGTTACCAGCAGGCCGTGGTGACCAACAAACCGAGTCACTTCGTGCAGCCCATTCTGGAGGCCCTCGGCATCAACGACTGTTTCGCACTCTGGCTCGGGGGCAACTGCGTACCCGTGAAGAAGCCGAGCCCGGAGCCGCTGCTGCACGCCTGCCACGAGCTGGGTGTCAGCCCGTCCCGCACCCTGATGGTGGGGGATTCCGAAAATGACGTGCTGGCTGCCCAGGCCGCCGGTATGAAGGTGGTGGGGCTCACCTATGGCTACAACTATGGCCGCCCTATCGCAGACTCCCGCCCCGACTGGGTTTGCGAGCAGTTTGCCGAACTCGACGCCCTGCTGGTCTGATCCAGACCGGGCTGGCGGATAACAAGGATTACTACTCTGATGACTAAACCAATCGTATTGAGCGGTGCCCAACCCTCGGGCCAGCTGACCATCGGCAACTACATGGGAGCCCTGCGTCAGTGGGTCAGCATGCAGGATGACTTCGACTGCCTCTATTGCATCGTCGATTTGCACGCCATCACCACCCGCCAGGATCCGGCCGCCTTGCGCAAGGCGTGCCTCGACGCAGCCGCCCTCTATCTGGCGGTGGGCATCGACCCGGCCAAGAGCACCGTCTTCATCCAGTCCCACGTGCCCCAGCACGCCGAGCTCGGCTGGATCCTGAACTGCTACACCCAGATGGGCGAGCTGTCGCGCATGACCCAGTTCAAGGACAAGTCCGCTCGTTTCGAGAACAACGTCAACGTCGGCCTGTTCGGTTATCCGGTGCTGATGGCGGCCGACATTCTGCTTTATCAGGCCAATCAGGTGCCAGTTGGAAATGACCAGAAGCAGCATCTGGAGCTGACCCGCGACATCTGCACCCGCTTCAACAACCTCTATGGCGAAGTCTTCACCCTGCCGGAACCCTTCATTCCGACCGAAGGGGCCCGGGTGATGAGCCTGCAGGACCCGACCAAGAAGATGTCCAAGTCCGACGACAACGAGGCCAACTTCATCGGCTTGCTGGAAGATCCCAAGCAGATCGTCAAGAAGATCAAGCGGGCGATGACCGACTCCGACGAGCCGGCCGTGGTGCGTTTTGATCCCGAAAACAAGCCGGGGGTCTCCAATCTGCTGACCCTGATGTCCGGTGTGACCGGCCGCTCCATCCCGGAGCTGGAGCAACACTTCGAAGGCAAGATGTACGGCCACCTCAAGAGTGAAACGGCCGATGCCGTGGTCGCCTTGCTGGAACCCATCCAGGCGCGCTTCCGCGAGCTGCGTCAGGATGAGGCCCATCTGCAGGCCATTTTGGCGGCTGGCGCACAAAAGGCGCGTGAAAGGGCTGAAAAAACCCTGATCAGCGTATATGATGTCGTCGGCTTCGTTCCTCGAGCCTGACATACTGGGAAGGTGTAGTAGAAGAGAGCTGGGTGGATGCCTGGCTTTCTTTGTTTTACACCTTCCGGTTTGTCGCAACCTCCCCAATGTCAAACACGGGCTTTGCCCCAAGAGAAAGCATGTCTGTCGAATCACAAACCCTGAGTGAAGAGTTGGGTGACAAGGGTCACTGGCTGCGCAAGTTTCGCAAGGCCAAGAGCCTCAATACCTTGCAGTTGATGGTCTCCAACGCCATCGACAAGCACCACAAGACCCCGGCCATCGCGGCTGCCATCTATCTGGCCGAGTGCCAGCGGGAACGGGAACTGGAACAGGGCCGTTATCTGGACCGCTGAGGTCCGTTGCCAGCCCTTGCCAAGGTGACTCCTTCCCATCTGCCTGTCACGTCCTGTACCCTTTTCCCGGTCGCCTCCCGTCTCTTTTACCTTGCCATCCTGACATGGAGCGGCTGATGCTGCCCGGTCGGGGACAGGCCCACCGCCGGGTGGGGTCGACAGGCCCGGATCGCCATTGAAGAGCGAACAGACTGCACAGCAGGTGAGGTGATCGCCGGTTTATTAACGCAAAGAGACATGCCAGAATGCGCGGCGTTTGTCTGCCCGCGCTCGTAACGGGCTGTCCGATCACCGTCTCTGTCTTATTCCCAGGGTTTTTTTGCATGCTGCTACTCATCGACAACTACGACTCCTTTACCTGGAACCTGGTGCAATACTTCGGCGCTCTGGGGCAAGAGGTGGTGGTCAGGCGCAACGATGAGCTGAGCCTGGAGGAGATAGCCCGGCTTGCCCCCCGCCATCTGGTGATCTCTCCCGGCCCCTGCACGCCAAACGAGGCGGGCATCTCTTTGGCCGCCATCTCCCGTTTTGCCGGCGAGATCCCCATCCTCGGCGTCTGTCTCGGCCATCAGTCCCTGGCACAGGCCTTTGGTGCCCGGGTGGTGCGTGCCCGTCAGGTGATGCACGGCAAGACATCTCTCATCCGTCACAAAGGGGAGGGGGTGTTCAAGGGGCTCAACAACCCGCTACGGGTGACCCGCTATCATTCACTGGTGGTGGAGGCGGCGTCGCTGCCCGACTGTTTTGAGGTCACCGCCTGGAGCGAACATGCCGACGGCAGCCAGGACGAGATCATGGGGCTGCGGCATAAAACGCTGGCGCTGGAGGGAGTGCAGTTCCATCCGGAGAGTATTCTGAGCGAACAGGGGCACCAGTTGCTGGCCAACTTTTTGGCCGTTTCCTGAAAAAATTGCGATGTCTGTCTCAAAACCGTCATGAGGCAAAAAAAAATTTCCCTGAGACTTTATTCACCCTCCTCCCTGTCCAAATTATCTCTTGCCAACACCCCCTGAGCCGTTATGCAATGCGGTTGCCTAAAATCTCAAAGGCAATCGAACATTGTTCCTTATAGGCGGTTAAGTTACAGACTTTTTACTTTTTTTCTGTGATAATTCCGCCACGTTTACACGGATTTAACTTTTGGGCGGTGGATTATTCTGCCGCGAGATAGCAGGAGAGCAATATGTCAGAGTTGTTGGCAGTGACACGTGAAGTGTTTGATGAAGTGATGGTTCCCAACTATGCGCCGGCCAAAATCATCCCGGTGCGCGGCGAGGGGTCACGTGTCTGGGATCAGGAAGGCCGCGAGTATGTGGATTTCGCGGGCGGGATCGCGGTCAATGGCCTGGGCCATTGCCATCCCAAACTGGTCGAGGCCCTGAAATCCCAGGGTGAGAAGCTGTGGCACCTCTCCAACGTGATGACCAACGAGCCGGCCCTGCGCCTGGCCAAGAAACTGGTCGCCGCCACCTTCGCCGAGAAGGTCTATTTCTGCAACTCCGGCGCCGAAGCGAACGAAGCGGCCCTCAAGCTGGCCCGCCGCTACGCCATCGAGAAGTTCGGGGCCCACAAGACCCAGATCATCGCCTTCCACCAGGGCTTCCACGGCCGTACCTTCTTTACCGTCAGCGTCGGCGGCCAGGCTGCCTACTCCGATGGCTTCGGTCCCAAGCCTGCCGACATCACCCACGTCGCCTACAACAACCTGGAGGAGCTGGCTGCCGTCATCTCCGACAACACCTGCGCCGTGGTGATGGAGCCGCTGCAGGGCGAGGGTGGCATCATCAGCCCCACCGACGAGTTTGCCAAGGGGGTGCGCGAGCTGTGCGACAAGCACAACGCCCTGCTGGTTTATGACGAGGTGCAATCCGGTGTCGGTCGTACCGGCGAGCTGTTTGCCTACATGGGTCTGGGCATCACCCCGGACATCCTCACCAGCGCCAAGGCGCTGGGCGGCGGCTTCCCCATCGGGGCCATGCTGACCACCACCGAGATCGCCTCCCACCTGAAAGTGGGCACTCACGGCTCAACCTACGGCGGCAACCCGCTGGCGTGTGCCGTGGCCGAGGCGGTGATCGACGTGGTCAACACCCCGGAAGTGCTGAGCGGCATCAAGCAGCGCGAGCAGCTGTTCCGCGAAGGGCTGGAAGCCATCAACGCCAAGTACCACTGCTTCAGCGAAGTGCGCGGCAAGGGCCTGCTGCTGGGCGCCGTGCTCAACGATGACTTCAAGGGCCGCTCCCGAGACTTCCTGCTCGCCTCCATCGATCAGGGCCTGATGGCGCTGGTTGCCGGTACCAACGTGGTGCGTTTTGCCCCCTCCCTGGTGATCCCGGAAGCAGACATCAAGGAAGGGCTGGCACGGTTCGAGAAAGCGGTCGCTCAGGTGGTCAACGCCTGATCCAAATTGAGGTGGGGAGCCCTCCCGGCAGGAGCCGGGACCCCACCTGTCGTCAATGAAAGGGAGTTGTCATTTATGTTGGTTATCCGTCCTATCGAGCAGCGCGACTTCGCCGGCCTCAAGACCTGTGCCATCGAATCCGGCACCGGCATGACATCCTTGCCGGTCAACGACGAGCTGCTGCAACGCAAGATCGATGCCTCGACCCAGACCTTCCTGGACAAGCCCGCCGGCAAGGGCGAGTGCCTCTATTTCTTCGTGGCCGAGGATCTGGAGACCGGGGAGATGGTCGGTACCTGCGCCATCGACGCGGCGGTCGGCCTGTCTCAGGCGTTCTACAACTATCACATCGGCAAGGTGGTGCACTCCTCTCCCAAGCTCGGCATCTACAATGTCGTGGAAACCCTCACCCTCTCCAACGACTACACCGGCAATTCCGAGCTCTGCACCCTGTTTCTGCGTGAATGCGCCCGCGAGGGGCTCAACGGCCGTCTGCTCTCCAAGCACCGTTTCCTGTTCATGGCCGAACACCCCGAGCTGTTTGACAGTACCGTCTTTGCCGAGATGCGTGGTGTCTCCGATGGCAACGGCCACAGCCCCTTCTACGAGTGGCTGCAAAAACATTTCTTCTCGATGGATTTTCCCACCGTCGACTATCTGACCGGCATCGGCAAGAAGCGCTTCATCGCCGAGCTGATGCCCAAGTACCCCATCTACGTCAACCTGCTGAGCAACGAGGCGCGCGCCGTCATCGGCAAGACCCACGAAAAGACCCGGCCTGCCCTCAAGATGCTGCAGGATGAGGGGTTCGTGAATCGCGGTTATGTCGACATCTTCGACGCCGGCCCCACCGTCGAATGCGAGGTGAAGAACATTCGCAGCGTGCGCCGCAGCCAGAAGCTGGCGGTGCTGGTGGGTGAGCCCATCGGCGGTCATACCTACCTCATCTGCAACACCAGGTTCGAGCAATACCGCGCCTGCTACGGCAACATCCGGGTCGATCTGGACAAGCACGAAGCCATCATTCCGCCCAAGATGGCGGCCGCCCTCAAGGTGGAAAATGGCGACATGGTGCGCGTCGTCGATCTGGATTGACCCGCCCCGCAGCACAGCATTGAGACAGGCTGCCGAGGCGGCCTGCGTACCCACAGGGAGTGAATTGATGATGTCTTTAGTCCAGTTTATCGATGGCCAGTGGCTGGCCGGTGAAGGCAAGCCGTTCGAATCCATCGACCCGGCCAAAAACGAGGTGATCTGGCGGGGTGAGGCGGCAAGCCAGTCCCAGGTGGATGCGGCCGTCAAGGCGGCCCGCACGGCCTTCTACCATTGGTCCGATCTGGCCCTTGAAGAGCGCCTTGCCATCGTGCGCCGCTATGCCGACCTGCTCGGCGAGCACAAGGAGGCGCTGGCCCTGACCATCGCCCGTGAAACCGGCAAGCCCCTGTGGGAGACCCGCACCGAAGTGGCGGCCATGCAGGGCAAGATTGCCATCTCCATCCGGGCCCATGACGAGCGTACCGGCACGGTGGAAAACCCCATGCCGGGCGTCAAGGCGTTCGTGCGCCACAAGCCCCATGGCGTCGTGGCCGTGTTCGGCCCCTACAACTTCCCGGGCCACCTGCCCAACGGCCACATTGTGCCAGCGCTCATCGCCGGCAATGCGGTCGTGTTCAAGCCTTCCGAGCTGACTCCCATGGTGGCTGAAGCCATGGTCAAGGTGTGGCAGGAGGCGGGGCTGCCCAAGGGGGTGCTCAACCTGGTGCAGGGGGAGGTCGACACCGGCAAGGCGCTGGCCGGCAATACGGACATCGACGGCCTCTTCTTCACCGGCTCCTCCCGTACCGGCCACTTCCTGCATCAGCAGTTTGCCGGCCAGCCGGGCAAGATCCTGGCACTGGAGATGGGGGGCAACAACCCGCTGATCGTGAAAGATGTGAGCGACATCGACGGCGCAGTCCATGCCATCGTGCAGTCCGCCTTCATTACCTCCGGCCAGCGCTGCACCTGCTCGCGCCGTCTGTTTGTCGAGCGCGGCGAGCGGGGCGATGCCCTGGTCAAGCGCCTGGTGGAGGTGGTCGGCCAGATCAAGGTCGGCCTCTATGACGCCGCCGAGCAGCCGTTCATGGGCGCCATGATCAGCGAGAAGGCCGCACTCGGCATGGTCGAGGCGCAAGCCAACCTGCAGCGCCTCGGTGGTGAAAGCCTGCTTGCCCTCAAGCACCTGGAAGCGGGCACCGGCTTTGTCTCCCCGGGCATCATAGACGTGACCGCGGTCAGTGCGCTGCCGGATGAAGAGTACTTCGGCCCGCTGCTGCAGCTCATTCGCTACGACGACTTCGATGTGGCCATCGAGAAGGCGAACGCCACCAGTTTCGGTCTCTCGGCCGGCCTGCTCGGTGACAATGAAGCGGACTGGAACCACTTCTTCAAGCGGATCCGTGCCGGTATCGTCAACTGGAACAAGCCCATCACCGGCGCCTCCAGTGCCGCCCCCTTTGGCGGCATCGGTGCCTCCGGCAACCACAGAGCGAGCGCCTACTACGCCGCCGACTACTGTGCTTACCCGGTCGCCTCCGTCGAAGACAGCAAGGCTGCTATGCCGGATCAACTGTCTCCCGGTCTGACCTTCTGATAACAAGAAAATAAAAGAGGGGCACTGAACAGGTGCCCCTGTCTGTACCCGCAATCAAAGGAAAGAGAGATGCAAAAGGATATCGACACCCTGTTTGGCCATCTGTGGGACAACTACATTCAGGTCACCCCCAGTGCTCACAAGGTTCATCAACTGCTGGGCGGCGGTGCCCCCATCATCAACGATCACGTGGCGTTTCGGACCTACAACCTGCCCAAGCTCGGTCTCGAGAAACTGGCGGCCCACTTCCGCGCCCTGGGGTATGAAGAGAAGGGCGAGTATGTATTCAAGGCCAAGAAGCTCTATGCCAAACACTTCGAGCATAAAGATCCTGATGCGCCCAAGGTGTTCATCAGCGAGCTGAAGGTGGAAGAGCTCTCCGAAGTTGCCCAGGCCATCATCCACAAGCTGGTGGATCAGGTACCCGATCACCTCACCGACACCCCGGCCTTCCTCTACGCCGGCGCACCCTGGCAGGTCTCCCACACCGACTACCAGACCCTGCTGGCAGAGAGCGAGTATGCCGCCTGGATGGCCGCCTGGGGTTATCGTGCCAACCACTTCACCGTCAACATCAACCGCCTGAAGGACTTCGACACCATCCAGCAGGTGAATGCGGCGCTCAAGGCGGCAGGCTTCGTGCTCAACACCGTTGGCGGCGAGGTGAAGGGCGATCCCGAGGTGATGCTGGAGCAATCCTCCACCATGGCAGACAAGGCCGAGGTGCCCTTCAGCGACGGCGTGCGCACTATCCCGAGCTGCTTCTACGAGTTTGCCCTGCGCTACCCGCAGGCCGACGGCGTGCTCTACCCTGGCTTCGTCGAAGCGTCGGCCGACAAGATCTTCGAATCCACCAACGCCATGTAATGGCCGCCATGAAAACAACGCCCCGCCTGGGGCGTTTTTTATGGATTTACGCCGACCTGACACCCTCTTTACCTCCCCTTGACCCATCAGTTCGCGGCGATTCGCTAGCATGATGCCGCCCGCTGCCGTGGGCCATCGCCGCACCGTGCCGGTGTATGCCACCCGTTTTGGAGTCATACCATGAAGATTGTTCTGCCTTTGCTGTTTTCCCTCACTACTCTGACCGCCGCAGCGGGCGATCAGGGCAGCCGTACTCCGCCCAAGCCTCCGCACGAGCTGTCGGCCGAGATGAAAGCGGCGTTTGAGAGCTGCAGGGAGCATGGCAAACCGGGGGAGTCGGAATTTGACAACTGCATGTCAGATCTGGGATTTGAGCGGCCGGACGGCCCGGTACCGGCAGGTGGGAAGGAGGGGGGAGAATGAGGCCGAGTAAGCTGGTGCGGGCCCGTCGGTTAGGATGGGCCCGCACCGCTCACACCAGTTGCAGCGTCCCTTCGGTGACCAGCAAGGTGGTCATGCCGGCGGCCTTGCCCGCCTGAATGCCTATCCGGGTGTCTTCAAACACCAGGCAGTTGGCCGGGTTGGCGCCGAGCTGTTCGGCCACTTTCAGGAAGGTGTCCGGGTGGGGCTTGTGATTGACCACATCATCGGCACTCACCAGCACGGAGATGAAGGCATCGAGCCCGGTCTGACGCAGGATGTACGCCGCATGTTCCCGGGTTGAGCCGGTGCCTATGCCCATGGGCACCTTGCCGTGGTACTGCCTGACCAGCTCCCACATGGCGGGATACACCCGGACGTCGTCGATCCGTGCCAGGTAGAGGGCCACCTTGCGCCGGGCAAAGGCTTCCACGTCGATGGTCAGCCCGTGCTGTTCTGCCAGCATGGTCACTATCTTGCGGGTGGTGATGCCGCCGTACTCGTTGAGCTGTGCCCGATCAAACGGCAGGCCGAACTCGGCACTGGTGATTTCCCAGGCATCCAGGTGCAGAGGCATGGAGTCCACCAGGGTGCCATCCATGTCGAAGATCAGGGCGTCGTACTCGTCGAATCGGGGCTGTTCACTCTGGTGATGATCGCAGGGGGATGACTGGGGCATGGGGGGCGTCCTCTTCGGCAAAGACTCACCCTAGCAGATCCAGCGCGCAGATGTCGCGACCTTCATCATGGTTGGCAGTGGTTTTGACCATCGACTAATGATATATGAGACAATAATGTGCCTTGCACCCCCTGTGCCGATATCTCATATGAGCGAGCCTGCCTATGTCCCCCAAAACCGTCTTCTCGAGCGTGGCCCTGGTGATCGCCCTGGGCTCACTGGAAAAGAGCATCGTCACCACGCCCTTGCCCATCATAGGGGTTGAGCTGAACGCCGGTGCCGCCCTCACCTGGGTCGTGACCGCCTATCTACTGGCGGCCACTGCGGCCCTGCCCATCTATGGCAAGTTGGGGAGCCCGCAGAATTCGGAAAAAATCGTACGCTAAGGTTTTCCGGGCATCCGTAAGGGCCGAAACTTCCCGTCTTCCAGTCTGCGGCTCTGCCGCCAGACGTAATCGCC